>JBDSPC010000180.1:0-5671 GCA_039914485.1 Nocardioides sp. | reverse complement strand
TGGAAGCACATCCTCGGCGGCGTGCGCGGCTACGAGGACCTCGACCCGGCCCTGCTCGGGCGGGTCGAGGAGCTGATCGACTTCACGACGGCTCCCTAGCCGTCGACGCGCACCACGAGGCTCGCCGGCTGCACCACGAAGCGCAGCGTGCCCGCCTCGACCAGCACGTCACCGTCGACCTCGCACAGCTGGGGCGGGTCGACCCGCACGGTGAGGTCGCGCCCCTGGTCGCGCTGGAGCGACGGGCCGTCTCCCCGCTTGGCCAGCACCCGCGACGCCAGACCGACCCACGCGGCCAGGCTCTCGGGACTGACCGTCGCAATGTCCAGCAGCGCATCGTCGATCTCGGCATCGGGCAGCAGCACCATGCCGCCGGTGAGCTCGCCGCAGTTGCCGACCACCACCGTGCGGACCTGGCCGCCGGCGACCGTACGGCCGTCGACCTCCAGGTCGAGCGTGAACGGGTCGTCCATCAGGTGCTTGCCACCGCTGGCGACGTAGGCGGCCCAGCCGGCCTTGTCCTTCACCCGCTCGGGGGCGTCGTCCATGATCTGGGCGTCGAAGCCGACACCGGCCATGACGGTGAAGCAGTGGACGTTGTCCCCGGCGGCGCGCAGATCGCCGGTCAGCTGACTCTGGTCGGGGTCGACCACCAGCCAGCCGACGTCGATCGTGCGGTCCCGACCGGAGAAGGCCGACGCGGCCGCGTCGGCCAGCGAATCGATCGGAAGGCCCAGATTGCGGGCGAGCAGATTCCCGGTGCCACCGGGCAGCAGGCCCAGCGGCACACCGGTGCCCACGAGCTCCTGCGCCACTGCGCGGACCGTGCCGTCGCCACCCAGTGCACACACCAGGAGGGCGCCGTCGCGGACGGCCTGACGGGTCTGCCCGAAACCGGGGTCGTCCTCGGTCGTCTCGACCAGCGTCGGCGTGCCGACTCCGGCATCGGCGGCCGCTGCCTCGAGGATGTCGCGCACGTCGGCGACGACGACCTTCATCGGATTGACCACGACCACGACCCCAGCACCCGACGTCTTCACGCGCGTACTATGACACGACGCCTGTACAGCCACAGTGCAGCGACTGGCCGTCCAGGCATCCGAGGAGAACTCCATGAACAGCATCAGTGACCAGGCGAGCGACGCGGGCGACTCCGCCAAGGCGGCCGCGGCCAAGGCCGGCGACCACCCGGTCGTCGAATGGGGAGCTCGGCTCGGGTACGGCGCCAACGGTGTCCTGCACGTCCTGCTCGCCTTCCTGACTGCGCAGGTCGCGCTCGGTGGCGGTGGCAAGCAGGCGAGCCAGTCGGGCGCGCTGGCGACGCTCGCGGAGGAGCCGCTGGGACAGGTCCTGCTCTGGGTGCTCGCGGTGGGCTTCGTCCTGCTGGCCCTGTGGCAGCTCACCGAGCTCGTGACGCAGGAGGAGGTGTTCGACAAGGCGAAGGCCGGCGGCAAGCTCGTGCTCTACGCCGCACTCGCATGGACGTCCTTCACGTTTGCCTCGGGGGGGCGTTCGTCGAGCAACGACCAGACCAAGGACTTCACTGCCACGCTCATGGACGCGCCCGCCGGACAGCTGCTCGTCGGCCTGCTCGGCGTCGGAGTCCTCGGCATCGCCGGCTACCACGTCTACAAGGGCTGGAAGAAGAAGTTCCTCGAGGATCTGCAGGAGCACCCGGGCCAGTGGGCGGTCGTCGCCGGTCAGATCGGCTACATCGCCAAGGGCATCGCCCTGGTGGCCGTGGGGATCCTCTTCCTCACCGCCGCGATCCAGCACCGAGCGGGCAAGGCGACAGGGCTGGACGGGGCGCTCCGCTCGATGCTGGACCTGCCCTTCGGCCCGGTCATCCTGATCGGCATCGCCGTCGGACTGGTGGCCTACGCCGTCTACTCATTCGCGCGGGCCCGCTACGCGCGCGTCTGATCCGCTTCGCCACGACCGTCGTCGCGCCTGAGCCAGCACCAGGCCAGCAGCACCGCGACCGTCCCGTTGAGGATCGCCACCAGCACATCGCTGAGGTGGTGCATGCCCCGGTAGAGCCGGGCCGTTGCGACGAGCAGCGGGATCGCCACGCACACCGTGACCACCACGCGCCGAATGACCGGGTTCGAGATGCGCAGGGCCATCAGCGCCAGCGCGAAGTAGAGGCCGGTGGCGGCGCCCGTGTGCCCGCTCGGAAAGCTCGAGGTCGGCGGAGAATCGTCCAGCTTCTCGACGTCGGGACGCTCGCGGTCGATGAGCAACGTGGTGAAGAAGAAGACCGACGCCTGCAGACTGATGGCGATCAGCGGCACCACCGCGAACCACCACTGCTTGGTCCGCCACCACACAACCGCCACCACGATCAGGCACACGCCGATGATGCTCACCGTGGCGCCGGTCCACGAGAAGACGAGGGTGACAGCGTCCCAGAACGAGGTGCGAGAGGACTCCAGGCTCCTGTTGATGCTCTCCTCGGAGATGCCCTGCTCCTTGAGCGGGCCACTCGTGATCAGCCAGCCCATCGCGAGGACGGCCAGCCACCACACCACGACCGGGCCGAGGGCCCGCACCGCGAGGTCACGTCCGGCCTCCTTGGCGCTCGGTCGGGTCGTATCGTCCTGCCAACGCGTGAGCACGGCCATCAGTCTGAGCCTTTCGTGGGGCTGGTGGTGGGGGTCGGCGGTCGCCAACCCGTGTAGCCGGCATACGACGCTGCCGTGAGTCCACACCCCAGCAGCACTCCTGCCGTGACGTCGGACAGGAAGTGGGCACCCGCGAAGAGCCGGTCCAGGCACGTCACCACGACCCAGACGGAGCCGAGGCCGACCATCAGACGCCGCCCGCCGGTCCCCACGAGCGGCCACAGCATCACCACCGCCACGGTGACCACGATGGCGTTGTTGGTCGCGTGACCGGACGGGAACGAGTAGCCGGCATGCTGCGCGAACGGGTCGTCGATCTCGGGACGTGCCCGACGCACCAGGAGCTTGAGCAGCGCCGCGATGGCCCAGCCGGCGGCCATCGTCGCCAGTCCCCACCATGCCCTGGTGCGCAGGTGCCCACCGAACCAGACGTAGAGGCTCACCGGCAGGCCGAGGAACAGGTACATCACGAAGGGCTGGCTGATCGACTCCCAGGTCTCGACGAACGAGCGGAACCCCTGGTGGGCGCGGGTGAAGTCGGTGGCGGCGACGATCGCGTCCTGATCCAGCTTCACCAGCGGGTCGAACTTCGTGCGGATCAAGAACGCCAGCAGCCCCAGCGGTACGCCGACGACGGCCGCGTAGACCACCGCTCGCGTCAGCCGTCGCCAGCGGGAGGATGAGGCCGGATCCATGGCGGGCATCCTTGCACGCCGGGGCGTCCGAACGCGCAGGTCAGAGGGCACTTCACCCTTCCGGGTAGTCCGATTGACACGGGCACCAAGATGGGCGGCGTGGACGTACAAGAGTGGTTCCTGACCCATGAGGAGCGAGAGAACCCGCACACCCGGATCGACCATGTCCGCGGCGACGGCACTGCCTGGAGCAGCGGCAACGTCGTCCGGGCCATCGTGCACGGGCGCCCCTACTTCGCGGAGCTGCACGAGCGCATCAGCGCCCTGGGTCCCGGGGACCGGCTCTACTTCGCGGACTGGCAGGGCGACCCCGACCAACAGCTCACCGACGACCCGGGCTCGACCCTCAGCGAGACGCTCGTGGCTGCGGCGGAACGCGGTGTCGACATCCGCGGGTTGCTCTGGCGCTCGCACTGGCACCGGCTCGGGTACAGCGCACACCGCCACCGCTTCCTGGGCGAGGCGATCGGCGAGGCCGGCGGCGAGTGCCTCCGCGACATGCGCGTACGCACGCGTGGTGCGCACCACCAGAAGTTCGTCATCATCCGGTACGCCGACGCAACGGCCGACGACATCGCCTACGTCGGCGGCATCGATCTGTGCCACGGCCGGCGAGACGACCACCACCACCACGGCGACCAGCAGGCGGTCGAGATCGCCAAGGCCTACGGGCCGACACCGGCCTGGCACGACGTGCAGGTGGCCATCCAGGGCCCGGCGGTCCACGACGTCGAGACGACGTTTCGTGAACGCTGGGAGGACAGCACCCCACTGACCGTCAACCCCGGGCGACTGTTGTCGAGCCTGTTCCAGGGCGAGGACCTGTCCCCCGATCCGCTCGGCGAGCAGTCGCCCCCGCCCGAGCCGCGTCCCGAGGGCAACGACATCGTGCAGATCAGCCGCACGTTCCCGGTGATCGCGCCCATCGGTTTCGACTTCGCGCCCGAGGGTGAGCGGTCGGTGATGCTGAGCAACACCAAGGCCATCGCCCAGGCCGATCGGCTGATCTACGTGGAGGACCAGTTCCTCTGGTCGGACGACGTCGGTGAGCACTTCGCCGCGGCCCTGCGGGACAAGCCCGACCTCCGGCTGGTGGTCGTGCTGCCGATGCTGCCCGACGTCGAGGGAGCCATGTCCGAGGTGCCGCAGCTCTACGGGCGGTCCAGGGCCATGCGCGCGATCCTGGAGGCGGGCGGGGACCGGGTGGCCTTCTTCGGCCTCTGCAACGAGGAGGGGCTGCCCATCTACGTGCACTCGAAGACCTGCGTCATCGACCACCGCTGGGCAAGCGTCGGGTCCGACAACCTCAACCGGCGTTCGTGGACCGGCGACAGCGAGATCGCGTGCACCGTCATCGACGAACGGGGCGACCTCGACGCGGCGGCCCCGGAGGACTCCTTCCCGCGCGTGCTGCTCCGCACCCTGGTCGCCGAGCACCTCGGCTGCGAGCCCGACGACGTGCCCGAGGACCCGCACGAGCTGTTCGACGCGCTGGTGGCCTGCGCCGACGCCCTCGACGAGTGGTACGACGGCGGCGCCCCCGACCAGCAGAGCGGCATCCGGGGCAGGCTCCGCAACCGGATGCCCCACCGCATCGCGCCGGTCCCCCGCTCGCTGGCGACCCATCTTCCGGGTCACCTCAGGCGCCGTGAACGCGTGCGCCTCCGTGCCGAGCTGATGTCGCGTGCGGGTGGACGTCCCGTGGGTCGGTTGCGCCGGCTGGCAGCACCCGAGCTCACGGCCGCTCAGCTCCGCTGGGCACCGCGGCTCTACAACCTCTTGTTCGACCCTGACGGTCGACCCGACCCGGGAGTGGGGAACTGAGCATGGCCAAGAAGAAGCAGAAGAAGAGCACCGGCGCCTGGAGCGAGGACCCGCGCGACGCGCTGGTCGCCTCCCAGAGCTTCGACCTGGACCGGATGCGCCGTGGCGCCACCCCGGGTTGGGAGGACGACAAGCGCGCCGCCGAGAAGTTCGGCGACAAGCGCGGCGACCTGCTCAGCGAGCTGCAGGAGAGATTCTTCGCCGAGGGACGGGCCGGTGGCTCGCGGTCGCTCCTGGTGATCGTCCAGGGACTCGACACCGCGGGCAAGGGTGGAGTCGCCCGCCACGTCATGAGCAAGGTCGACCCGCAGGGCGTGGCACTTCGCTCGTTCGGACCACCGAGCGAGGAGGAGCAGCAGCACCACTTCCTGTGGCGGATCAAGAAGGAGCTGCCGGCACCGGGCCTCATCGGGGTCTTCGACCGGTCGCACTACGAGGACGTGCTGGTCGCCCGGGTCGACGAGCAGGTGCCACGCACGACCTGGGAGGGGCGCTTCGAGGAGATCAACACGTTCGAGAGCGACCTCG
>JBDSPC010000140.1:0-9012 GCA_039914485.1 Nocardioides sp. | reverse complement strand
CGGCCACGGTGGACACCCCCTCGACCTCGTGGCCGAGCGCGATGGGCAGGTACGCCGCCGACTCGACCCAGGGGCCGGGGGCGGCGTGCCGCCCGAGCGCCTCGAAGGCGATGCAGACCTCGACCGGCGTGGCCTCGGTGGCCAGCATGGTCACGCCCTGCTCGGCCAGCGTCTGCCACAGGGCCAGGCCGGGGGCGGTGTCGCCCGCGGCCCAGGCGCGGGCGATCGCCGCCGGGTCGCTGGCGGTGAGGAGCTTGTCGAGCGTCGCGGCGAGGTCGCGTTGTTCATTGTCGTAAATGAATTTCATCGAGTGGCTCCCTTGGCTTCACGGGGGAGGCCGAGGATCCGCTCCGCGATGATGTTGCGCTGGATCTCGTTGGTGCCGGCGTAGATCGGGCCGGAGAGCGAGAAGAGGTAGCCGTCGGTCCAGGCCGACTCCAGCTCCGAGGAAGGACCGAGCAGGTCCAGCGCCGTCTCGTGCAGCGCGACGTCGAGCTCGGACCAGAAGACCTTGTTCACCGAGCCCGCGGCGCCCATCTCGCCACCGTCGGCCAGCCGGGTGACCGTGCCCCACGTGTAGAGGCGGTAGGCCTGGGCCTTGATCCAGGCATCCACCACGCCAGCTCCGCTGGTTGAGCAGCGAGCGCCAGCGAGCGTGTCGGAACCTTGGTCGTTGTACAGCGAAACCAGTCGATCAGCCGCCGCGCAGAAGCGCCCGGGCGATCGCAGGGAGAGGCCACGCTCGTTGCCCGCCGTACTCATCGCGACGCGCCAGCCGTCGCCGGGCGCACCGAGGACGTCGCTGTCCGGGACGAAGACGTCGTCGAAGAAGATCTCCGCGAAGCCGGCCTCACCGTCGAGCTGGGCGATCGGCCGCACGGTGACGCCGTCCGCGTTGAGCGGGAACAGGAAGTAGGTCAGCCCGCGGTGCCGCTCGGCCGCGGGGTCGGAGCGGAACAGCCCGAAGCCCCAGTGTGCGTAGGCCGCGCGCGACGACCAGGTCTTCTGGCCGTTCAGCACCCAGCCCCCGCGGTCCTCGTCGCGTACGGCGGTCGAGCGCAACGACGCCAGGTCGGAACCAGCCTCGGGCTCGGACCACGCCTGTGCCCAGATCGTCTCGCCGCTGGCCATCGCCGGCAGGAACCTCTCCTGCTGCGACGTGGTGCCGTGGTCGAAGATGATCGGCGCGAGCAGGAAGATCCCGTTCTGGGAGACCCGGCCGGGGGCGCCGGCGCGGTAGTACTCCTCCTCGAAGATCACCCACTCGATCAGCGACGCTTCACGGCCGCCGACCGCGCGGGGCCAGGAGACGACCGACCAGCGCGCCTCGCTGAGGCGCGCCTCCCACTCCTGGTGGGCCACGAAGCCCTCGGCCGTGTCCATCGAGGGCAGGGGAGTGGTCGGGACGTTCTCGGCGAGCCAGGCCCGTGCCTCGTCCCGGAAGGTCGTCTCGGACTCCGACAGCGTGAGATCCATCAGGCCCCGTCCTTGTCCTGTGCCGCCTTGTTCTTCGCGGCCATGCCCTTCGCGTCGAGTCCGCCCAGCGAGTCGCTGGAGACCTCGGCGTTGTGGGCGTGCGCGAAGTGGTGCAGGCCGAAGACCGAGTCCATGCCGGCACGCAGACCCTGCAGGTCCTCGGCCTGGTTGACCGCCTTCTTGGTCAGTGCCAGGCCGAACCGCGGCATCTGGGCGATCCGCCCGGCCATCGCGAGGACGGTCTCCTCGAGGTCGGCGCGCGGCACGACCTGGTTGACCATGCCCAGCTCCTGCGCGCGCGTGGCCGTGAACCGGTCGCCGGTGAAGAGGAACTCCTTGGCGGCGCGCGGGTTCATCACCCACGGGTGCGCGAAGTACTCGACGCCCGGGATGCCCATCCGGACCACCGGGTCGGAGAAGAACGCGTCGTCGGACGCGACGATGAAGTCGCAGGTCCAGGCGAGCATCAGCCCGCCCGCGATGCACGCCCCGTGCACCATCGCGATCACCGGCTTGGGCACCTCGCGCCACCGGCGGCACATGCCCATGTAGACCTCGGCCTCGCGCGCGTAGCGCAGGTCGCCGCCCTCCTTGTCGACGTGCGTCCAGTGGATGACGGCCCTCCGCTCGAACTCGACGTCGACGTCGCGCCCGGGCGTGCCGATGTCGTGGCCGGCCGAGAAGTGGTCGCCGTTGCCGGACAGCACGATCACCGCGACGTTGTCGTCGTCGGTCGCCTTCTGGAAGGCGTCGTCGAGTGCATAGGTCATGGCCGAGTTCTGCGCGTTGCGGTACTCCGGGCGGTTCAGCCGGATCCGGGCCACGGCACCGGTCACCTCGTAGGTGACGACTGGTTCGTTGGTCATGGCTTGCTCCTCAGCTCGTCCTTCAGCACTTTGCCTGCCGCGTTGCGCGGCAGCTGATCGATGAACACCACGTCACGTGGCATCTTGAAGTTCGCGACCCGCTGGCGCAGGAAGTCGGCGACGTCCCCGACGGACAGGGCGTCCTCGGAGGTTCGTACGACGAAGGCCCGGCCGACCTCGCCCATCCGCTCGTCCGGCATGCCGACCACGGCCGACTCGACCACGCCGCCGAGCCGCGCGAGCGCCTGCTCGACCTCGGCGGGATAGACGTTGAAGCCGCCGGAGATGTACATGTCCTTGAGCCGGTCGGTGATCGTCAGGTGGTCCTGCTCGTCCACCCGGCCGACGTCGCCCGTGTGCAGCCAGCCGTCCGCGTCGATCGCCTGCGCGGTGGCCTCCTCGTCGTCGAGGTAGCCCACCATCACCAGGTCGCCGCGGAACTGCACCTCGCCCTCGCCGCCGGCGGGCAGCTCGGTTCCGGTCTCCGGGTCGACGATCCGCACCTCGACCCCCGAGACCGGCGCGCCACAGGTGCTCGCCACCACGTCGTCGGGATCTCCCGGGCGGCACATCGTGGCGACCACGCACTCGGTCATGCCGAAGGCGGTCAGGACGTGGTCGAAGCCGAGCTCGGCCTGCATGCGCTCGACCAGCGCCACCGGCACGACCGCGGCACCCGTCACCGCGATCCGCAGCGACGAGCGGTCGGTCGAGGCGAGACCGGGGGAGGCGAAGAGCGACGTGAAGATCGTCGGCGCCCCGGGCAGCACGGTGATGCCCTCCTCGTCGATCAGCCGCAGGGTCTGGTCCACGTCGAACGTGGCCTGCGGGTAGAGGCAGCAGCCGGTGAGCAGGGCCACCACGATGCCGGCCTTGTAGCCGAAGGAGTGGAAGAACGGGTTGACCACCAGGTAGCGGTCCTGCTCCGTCACGCCGCAGGTCTCACCCCACAGGCGGGCGGCTGACACGGTCTGCCGGTGCGCGGACACCACGCCCTTCGACCGGCCGGTGGTGCCGGACGTGAAGAGGATGTCCGCGACGTCATCGGCAGCGACCGCGGAGGCCCGCCGGTCCGCCTCGGCGAGCGAGTCGTCGTCGGCGAGGACCGCGAGCTCGTCGAACGCGCGCACCTCCGTGTCCGACTCACCGGGACCGATCCGCACGACCGTGCGCAGGTCGGGGAGCCCGGAATCGCCAGCGGCGCGAGTCACCTCATCGATCTGGGAGCGCCCGAGGAAGCCGTCCGCGACCACGGCGAGAGTCGCCCCCGTCCGGCGCAGCAGGTCCACGACCTCGTGTCCCTTGTAGCGGGTGTTGACCGGCACCAGCGTGCCGCCGGCGTGGCTGACGGCGAGGGCCGCGACCACCCACTCCAGGCTGTTGGGAGCCCAGATCGTCACCCGGTCGCCCGGTGCCAGACCGAGCCGGACGTATGCCGCCGCGGTGCGGCGTACGGCAACGCGAAGCTCCGACCAGGACCGGGTCCGGTCACCGTCGACGACGGCCGGCCGGTCACCGTGGCGCTCGGCTGCGCGCAGCAGCGCCTGCGGGAGCGTCGTCGGGGGGTGGCTCATGATCTCTCCACATCATCGATACCAAGCAAGTGCTTGGTAGGTTACTCTACGACCACGGACAACGCGAGCGGAAGAGGCACCACAGTGAGCATCACGCGAACCGAGCAGCCCACCCCGGCCTATGTGCCCGGCCACGGCCTCCTCAACGAGAAGGTCGTCGTCGTCACCGCGGCTGCGGGCGCCGGGATCGGCGCCGCAGTGGCTCGACGCGTCCTCGAGGAGGGCGCCCGGGCGGCGGTCATCGGCGACACGCACGAGCGCCGTCTGGCCGAGGCCCACCAGGCCCTGGCTGACGAGTTCGGCAGTGAGCGCGTCCGGTCGGTGCCCTGCGACGTGACCGTCGAGGCACAGGTCGGCGCACTCCTCGACCTGGCCGACGACCTGGGCGGCGTCGACGTGATGATCAACAACGCGGGCCTCGGCGGCACCGCCGACATCCTCGACATGACCGACGAGGAGTGGCTGCGCGTCATCGACATCACCTTGACCGGCACCTTCCGCTGCGTGCGCAACGCCGGCACCCGGATGCGCGACTCCGGCAAGGGCGGCGTGATCGTCAACAACGCCTCCGTCATCGGGTGGCGCGCCCAGGAGGGACAGGCGCACTACGCCGCGGCCAAGGCCGGCGTGATGGCGCTGACCCGCTGCTCCGCCCTCGACCTCGCGCCGCACGGCATCCGCGTCAACGCGGTCTCGCCCAGCCTCGCGATGCACCCGTTCCTGGCGAAGGTCACCAGCGACGAGCTGCTCGCCGAGCTCAAGGGTCGCGAGGCGTTCGGTCGCGCCGCCGAGCCGTGGGAGATCGCCAACGTGATGGTCTTCCTGGCCAGCGACTACGCGTCCTACATGACCGGCGAGACCGTCTCGGTGAGCAGCCAGCACGCATGAGCGATCGCCGTCCGTCCGACCCCCTGAACGAGGAGCACCACATGCCCGAGGCATTCATCATCGACGCCGTCCGCACCCCGGTCGGCAAGCGGGGTGGATCGCTCGCCACCATGCATTCCGCCGACCTCGGAGCTCACGCGATCAAGGCGCTCTTCGACCGCACCGGCGTGGACCCGGGTCTCGTCGACGACGTGATCATGGGCTGCTGCGACACCATCGGCTCGCAGGCCGGCGACGTCGCTCGCACCGCCTGGCTGGTGGCCGGTCTCCCGGACCACGTGCCCGGTGTGACCATCGACCGCCAGTGCGGCTCGTCCCAGCAGGCCGTGCACTTCGCGGCCCAGGGCGTCATGTCCGGCACCCAGGACTTCGTCGTTGCCGGTGGCCTGCAGAACATGTCCGCGATCCCTATCTCGGCCGCCATGTTGGTCGCCGAGCCGTACGGCTTCACCACGCCCTTCGCCCAGTCACCCGGCTGGGCCGCGCGCTACGGCGACGTCGAGGTCTCGCAGTTCAGCTCCGCCGAGATGATCGCGGAGAAGTGGGACATCAGCCGTCAGGAGATGGAGGCCTTCGCCCTCGCCTCGCACACGCGGGCGCGCACCGCCATCGCCGAGGGTCGCTTCGCGAACGAGATCGTCCCGGTCGGCGACCTCACCACCGACGAGTGCCCCCGCGACACGTCCTTGGAGAAGATGGCCGGCCTGCAGCCGCTGGCGCCCGGCGGCCGGATCACTGCCGCCGTCGCGTCGCAGATCTGCGACGCCGCCAGCGCGATGCTGATTGCCTCCGAGCGCGCGGTGCAGGAGCACGGACTGACGCCCCGGGCCCGCATCCACCACCTCTCGGTGCGTGGCGACGACCCGATCTGGATGCTCACCGGACCGATCCGCGCCACCGAGCATGCCCTCGCCACGGCGGGGATGTCGATCGACGACATCGACCTCTTCGAGTGCAACGAGGCCTTCGCCTCCGTCGTCCTCGCGTGGATGAAGGAGACCGGCGCGCCGCACGAGAAGGTCAATGTCAACGGCGGCGGCATCGCCCTCGGCCACCCGATCGGGGCCACCGGCACCCGGCTGATGACGACCATGCTCAACGAGCTCGAGCGCACCGGCGGCCGCTACGGCCTGCAGACGATGTGCGAGGGCGGCGGTCAGGCCAACGTGACCATCATCGAGCGACTCTGACGAAGGCACTCCGCTGCCTGGGTGACGACCCGGTCGATCAGTACCTCGCAGGTCGGCAGGTCGTCCAGCACGCCCACGACCTGGCCGGCCGCGAGCACGCCCGCGCCGGTGTCGCCGTCGACGAGTCCGGCCTTCAGCATCGTCGGGGTGTTGGCCGCCAGGGTCATCTGGGCCAGTGACCGGCCCTGCGCCTTGCGCATCGCCCGCCCGTCGACCGCGAGCTCGCGCCACGACATCCCGGAGTCACGCTTGAACTCCAGCGTGCGCCTCAGCGTCGGCGTCAGCCGCTTGAGCCGCGACGACTCCTCGATCTCCTCGACCAGCGGCGTGCGCAGCATCCGGTGCGGCATGCCGTCGACCTTGTCGGTGACGACGGTGCCGTTGAGGTCGTGCTCGAGGTAGAGCCTCTTCACTGCTTCGGGTACGGCGCTGTCCGCCGTGAGCAGGAATCGCGTGCCCATCCCGATGCCGGCGGCGCCGTACGCCAGGGCAGCAGCCAGCCCGCGGCCGTCGTAGTAGCCGCCGGCCGCGATCACCGGGATGTCAACGGCGTCGAGCACGGTCGGCAGCAGCAGGGACGTCGGCACGCTGCCGGTGTGGCCGCCGCCCTCGCCGCCCTGGATCATCACCGCGTCGGCGCCCCAGCTCGCGACCTTGACCGCGTGCTTGGGCAGTCCGACGCTCGGGATCACGACGATGTCGTGCTCCTTGAGCTTCGAGATCAGCTCGGGCTTCGGGGCCAGCGCGAAGCTGGCCACCTTCACGCCGTACGAGATCAGCAGGTCGCAACGCGCCGGAGCATCCGCCGCGTCGGCGCGGAGATTCACGCCGAAGGGTGCGTCCGTGCGGCCCTTGACCTCGATGATCGCGGCCTCCAGCTGGGCGATCGTCATGGTCGCACTGGCCAGGATGCCGAGGCCGCCGGCGTTGGCGGTGCCGCTGACGAGGCGCGGTCCGGCGACCCAGCCCATGCCGGTCTGCACGACCGGGTGGCGGACGCCGGTGAGCTCGGTCAGCGGGGTCTTGAGCAGCTGCGGAATCACGCCGGCACCTCCTTGTTGCGGAGGGCGCGCGGGTCGAGCATCTCGCGGATCAGCATCAGCTCGCCGGGAGTGGGCTCGCGCGTGGTTGCCACCTCGCCGTCGCCCGCCCCCGAATCAAGCACAGCGACCTCGAATCCGCTCGCCGCCTGGATCTCCTCGACGCTCACGCCGGGGTGCGCGGAGAGGAGTCGCACGGTGTCGTCGGGACCGCCGACGTCGAAGACGCCGAGGTTGGTGACGATCCGGTGGATGTCGTTGTACGCCGCAGCGCCGGCCTCACGAGCCCGCTTGGGCCCGACGCCGGTGACGACGTCGACCTGCTCGACGAACACGCGCGGCGAGTGCTTGGGCACCCAGTAGGACGTGCGGTTGTTGACGGTGTTGCCCGGGGCGCCGCGGCTGCCGAGCAGTTGGCGCTTCGGCTGCGCGAAGTCGCCGATGGCGGAGATGTTCTGGTTGCCGTGCCGGTCGATCTGGGTGGCGCCCATCATCACGTGCCGCTTGCCGTGGGCGACCACGTCGAAGACGCGGCGGAACGGGATCCAGCCCTCGACGACGTCGGCCTTCGCGAACAGCGGCGGGACGCCGGCGAGGAACAGCGACTCGCCGTCAGAGATGACCAGATCGGGGTTGGAGGTCAGCTTGGCGAGCCGCACACCGAGCATCGGCATGATGCCCATGGGGGAGCCGAAGATCTCGCCGTCGTCCTTGAACGCGTCGGCCACGGCCGCGGCGCAGACCTCCGCGCGGGTGATGTCGTCGTTCATGCCTGCTCCTCTGCGAACGCAGCGACCGCTGCTTGGTAGGCGGCCTCGTCGCCGGCCAGGAACCGCTCCTTGAAGGCGGTCCACGCGTCCGGATCGGCCGCGCTCGTGGCGTAGTGCCTCTGGAACTTCTCGTCCCGCTCGTAGTCGGGCGTGCAGTTCGTGAAGTGCGCGCCGTTCGGGGTCTCGACCACGCCGGTGACCATCATCCGGCTGAGCAGCAGCCGCTGCACCGGGGTGTCGACGGTGAGCCCGGCGGTGTCCACGATCTGCTCGCAGGACACGAAGACCTCGTCGGCGGCCATCGCGAACAGGTCGTCGAAGAACGGGTCCGGTCCGAGGTAGGTCGCGTTGCCGTGCACGTCGGCGCGGTTGAGGTGCACGAGCGCGGCGTCCAGCTTCAGGGCCGGGACGGCGACGAACGTGCCGCCATCGGCATACGGACTCCGGATCGTCCTGATCGAGGGGTTGTTGACGAGCACGTCAGAGCCCAGACCCGCGCGCATCGGCAGGAACGGCAGGCGCTCGGACGCGGCCTTGAGGCCGGTGAAGAACATCCCCTCGTCCCACTCGCAGATCTCCGGGATGGTCGCGTCCTGGCGGGCCCTGGCGAAGAGCGGCTCGAGGGGGATGGAGTCGAGGGAGACGAAGGCGTAGACGAGGCGCTTGATCTTGCCGGCGTCGGCGAGCAGGCCGACGTCGGCGCCGCCCCACGACACGATCGTCAGGTCGGTGAGGTCGGAGCGCAGGATGGCCCGGACGAGTGCCATCGGCTTGCGCCGCGGACCCCAGCCACCGATGCCGATGGTCATGCCGCTCTTCAGTCGGCCGACGACCTCGTCGATGGTCATCTGCTTGTCGCGTGGCTTCACTTCTTGCTCTTCTCCGTTCCCGCGAACGAATCGCGGAGCTCGTCGGCCACGCCCAGCAGGTTGAGCTCCATCGTGAAGCCCTGCTCGAAGCGGTAGCTCTTGTTGACGTCGATCGGGTCGATGCCGTTGAGCGCTTCCTTGGCGGCCCGGATGACGCGGGTGTCCTTGTCGGCGATGTCGGCCGCGAGGGCGAGGGCGGCGGCGTCGAGCTCGTCGCGGGGGACGACCTCGTAGACCGAGCCGTGCTGCACCAGGTCGCTGGCCCTGATCGTGCGGGCCGTGAAGTAGAGCGTGCGCATCAGGTGCTGGGGGACCAGTCGCGCGAGGTGCGTGGCCGCA
>JBDSPC010000135.1:0-4000 GCA_039914485.1 Nocardioides sp. | reverse complement strand
ACGCCAGGCGCGACACACAAATCAGGCTATGGGGCCACTCTCGCGCGCCGCGAGACCCATTGTGGGGAAATGCCAGCACTCGCGACGGGTCTGGCCTCGGGCGAGACGGAAGTCTCGCCCGAGGTTCGATCAAGCCCTACTTGCCCCCGACCGTGAAGGCGTAGATCGCCTGACCCGGGATCTCGAAGCCGAGGTTGTAGCCCGTGCCCCAGTAGAGCGCCCCGTCCACGGCGGCAGCACCGCTGTAGCAGAAGTCGCCCGACGGGTAGTCCCACAACTGGCTGCCGTCGCTGGCCTTGAGGGCGTACATGTGCCCGAAGAAGTCCTGCGAGCAGGCGTACACCACGCCACCGGCCACGGTCACCGCACCTGAGGCGCCTGCTGCCGCCGGGTTGGCACGATTCCAGATGATCCGGCCGGTGGCCGCGTCGAGTGCCGCCCAGTGGCCGTAGTTGATCGTCGTACCGTCCAGGAGCGTCCACGGCTTCTGATCGGTGTTGGCCGACGCCACGTAGATCCGCACGCCGTCCGTCGCCGAGCCCCACTGCAGGCCGCCGGCGAGGCCGCCGGGAGCCGCCTGGGTCTTCCAGATCACTGCGCCCGTGTCGGGGTTCAACGCCCAGAAGATGCCGGACTTCTGGCCTGCACCGACGAACTCCTTGCCGCCGGCCTTCCACAGCATCGGGGCCTGCGCGAAGTCGTAGTCAGGACCAGCGTTCTCGGGGCAGTCCTCGGTCGGGAAGTCGTATCCCGGGACGGGGATGCCGCACGCGACGTTCCATGCATCGACGGGCAGCGCCCGCGTGGACCACTTCACTGCACCCGTTCTCATGTCCAGGGCCACGATGGCGTCGAACATGTTGTCGGCGGGCACACACGCTGCGCGCTGAGCATCGCTCGTGGCAGCGGCGACGCAGTCGGTCACCGAGTCCGGGATCGAGTAGTTGTTCCCGGTGGCGATGAAGACGGTCCCGCGCTTGGTGTCCACGGCCGGAGCGCTGCCCCAGACGGCAGCGCCCGTGTAGCCGGGTGGAGTCATGAAGGTCTTCCACTTGACTGCACCGGTCGACAGGTCGAGTGCCATGAAGAAGCCGCGGAAGGTCAGTGGGACACCGAACCGCGCGAGCAGTTCCTCGTTGGACGCGGCGCCGATGTAGACGGTGTTGTTCACGATGGTCGCCGACTGGGTGAGGATCGGGTAGCCGCCTTGGACCGTGGTCTTCCACAGCAGTGCGCCGGTGCGCTTGTCGACGGAGAAGATCCAGCCGTCCAGGCTGCCCACCTTGCCGGCCTGGTCACCGAAGACCAGCGAGTTGCCGGAGATCGCGGGGGTGGCCCGCGAGTAGTCGCCCGCGGGTGCGCCGTAGTCGGCGTTCAGGTTCTTCTGCCACACCACCGCGCCGGTGGCGGCGTTGAGGGCATAGAGGTTGCCCTTGTCGTCGGGCACGTAGACCACGCCGTTCTCCACCGCCGGCGTTGCGGAGACATTGCCGGGGGTCGGCACCTTCCACTTCACCGCAAGCTTCGGGGCACCCCCGACGCCGATCGTGCTGTCGGTGCTCCTCGTGTTGGCAAGGTCGTGACCGGCGCTCGGCCAGCTCCCTTGCGCGGCAAATGCAGCCGATGCCGTGAACAGCAATCCGACCGCCACCAGGGCACCTGTGGCCCTGGGTAGACCTCTCAAAAGCATAGAAACTCCCGTGCTCGTAGTGGAATGCGCCTGCATGGGCGCATGACGAACGTGGTGCGTTTCCCGACCTTCATATGAGCTCTACTCCCGCTCGCGGGCGGCGTCAACGATCGCAGGCCCGAGCTGGCCCGATCACGCCGCCGGGCTAGACCACTCGCCGGCCGAGGGGCTCGAATCGCTGCCCACCTTCCAGTCCCTGGCGGCACGCGGATGGCTCCTGGGCGGCCGGACTGTCGCGGCGCAACGACGCACGGTTTGCAGCGTCGTCGCATGCGCCCCTGTAGGCAGGGAGATCACCCCAAACGGGTCAACAAGCCACTCAACTTCGGCGGGCTCTGTTCGTCCGCGCGGTGGGCGGTGCGCTGCGTGGATCCTCAGGCCAGGCGTGCTTGGGATAGCGCCCGCGTAGGTCGGCACGCACGCCCGGGTAGCCGTTGTGCCAGAAGGACTCCAGGTCGGCGGTGACGGCGGCCGGGCGTCGGGCCGGGGATAGCAGGTGCAGCAGGAGCGGGACCTTGCCGTCAGCCAGGACCGGTGCCGCGGCCCAGCCGAAGACCTCTTGCAGTCGTACGGCGAGCACCGGCTGATCCTGGGAGTAGTCGATTCGCACGCTCGACCCGCTGGGGACCTCGACGCGCTCAGGCGCCCAGTCGTTGAGCCTGCCCGCCTCCGGCCACGGCACCATGGCTCGCAGGGCGGCAGTCACGTCGATACGACGAAGATCCTGCGCCGAGCGCACCCGCGCCAGCTGCAGTCCGAGCCATGAGTCGAGGTCCTGTGTCAGTGCCGCTTCGCTCACGTCGGGCCACGGGTCACCGAGCGCGCGGTGCAGGAAGTCGAGGCGGGCGCGCAGCGCCGTGGCCGCCTCCGTCCAGGCGAGGAGTGTGATCCCCTCGCTCGCGACCGCCTCCCGGATCGCGCGGCTCACGGCCTGCGCGGGTGGATCTCTGAGCGGGGTCGAGCTGAGCTCGATCGCGCCCAGCAACGTCCGACGGCGTGCCAGCACCCGCCCACTGGTCCAAGTGACCTCATCCACCTCGGTCCACAGCGATCCCGCTGCCTCCAGCGCGAGGTCTTCGGTGAGCGGGGCCGCCGCGCGGATCCGGGCCTCACGTTGCCCGGGCCGTCGTTGTGCGTCACCGACCGCGAGCCACTCCAGTCCGGCCAGCGGCCCCGGGGCGCGCGAGTCGAGCGCCGCGCCTGTCCCGGACGCCATCAGGTAGCTCGACGTGCCGGAGCGCTTGCGGGCGATCCGGTCCGGATGTGCCAGGGCCACCACCAGACCCACCGCCACGTCATCGGTGAGTGCTCGGGCGTGGCCCGACGTCCCTCTCCGGTCGCCGTCGGTGCCTTGCTTCGCAACGACCTCCTCCAACCGGGCGACCTGATGGCGCCAGGATCCCGCCCGCTGGTCAGCGCGCAGTGACCGGAGCGCAGCAACCAGGTCTCCGCCGGGGGCGCGAACGTCCTCGCTCAGCATGGCGACCACCTCTGAGGCCCGCTTGGCCCCGACGAGTCCAGCCCCGTCGATGAGGGCACGCGCAAGCCTGGGATCGGCCGGCACGCCCGCGATCACCCGGCCCCGCGAGCTGGCTCTCCCTTCCTCGGTCATCGCCCCCAGCCCCACCAGCACCTCCTTGGCCGACGCCAGTGCGTGCGCGGGCGGCTGGTCGAGCAGCGCCAGGTCGTGGACGTCGCGGCTGCCCCAGCACGCCACCTCCAGGGCGAAGGCCGTCAGATCGGCGGTCGCTATCTCGGGCTCCGGGTGAGCGGCCAGATGCGTGTGCTCCGCCTCGGACCAACAGCGCAGCACGGTCCCCGGCCCCAACCGTCCGGCCCGTCCCGCCCGCTGCTCGGCCGCTGCCCGGCTCACCGCGACGGTCACCAGAGAAGCCAGGCCGCGACGGTGATCGGTGCGCGGCTCGCGCGAGAATCCGGCATCCACCACGACGCGCACCCCGGGCACCGTCAGCGACGACTCGGCGACCGCGGTCGAGACGATCACTCGTCGACGCGGGCCCTCGCTGAGCGCACGATCCTGCTCGGCGCCGGACAGACGCCCGTGCAGGGCGTAGACGGCCGCGTCCACGCCGGCCAGGCGACGTACGGTCGCCTCGACCTCGGCGACACCCGGCACGAAGACCAAGACGTCCCCTTCGTGCCCACCCAGCGCACGACGCACAGTCGCTGCGACATGGTCGTGAAACGCCGGGGTGATCCCCCGGTCGTCGGTACGGCGCACCCCCGCAGGCGGCGGACACCAGACCCCTTGGACCGGATGCAGGGCACCCGGGACGCGGATCACCGGAG
>JBDSPC010000118.1:0-5216 GCA_039914485.1 Nocardioides sp. | reverse complement strand
TCCCGCTGCTCCACGATCGCCTCCGACCGGGGCGGGAGGTCCTCGTCGAAACGGTCGAGAACAAGATCACGCACGAGTTCTCCAGCAGCGTTGCGGCCAGACTCCTTCTCCGTGGCCGCGGCCTGATCCAGCCAAGCGATGTCGCTGTGCGGGCTGGCGTTCCTGGCCGCAGTGCAAGCGATCCGGACCAGGTCGGTGCGGCCCCCGGCGACTGCTCGGGTGGCCAGCACGTGAGCGGTGTCGTGGACGGCCCCGACCAGGATCTCGTCGTGCCGTTGCTGCCCCGGCTTGAAGAGCCACTTGAACCGGTGCTCGGTGGCGGCCTCAAACGGTGCACCGGTGACCAACGACAGGGCAGTCACCAGGTCCTCCTCGCACCCACCGACATCACCTCGACGCTCGGCCCGGTGGCGCAGCCGAACAAACAGGTCGGCGCTGTTGAGCACCCCGCCGACTCCCCGGACAAGCTCGTAGGTCGGGCTCGTCCCCCGGCGGGCCCCGGCGCTCATGCTCGCGTCGGGCAGCCAGTCGCTGCCATCGGGGCGAGGGCCGAGCAGGAAGCGGGCGTTGGTGGCCCGGTTCTGAACCGTCTTCTGCGTCTTCCACCCGCACGCCGCGGCCGCCCGCTCCCCCGTCACACCCTGATCCTGACAAGCCAGGTAGGCGATGAAGGAGATCGTTCCGCCGAGGTTGTCGATCGACGTGGGGTCACCCCCGCGGAGCGCGGTCACTTCAACTGGTCCCAGCAGGTGCACCTTGGGCCGCGGGCAGGATTCGTCGAACCAGTCCGCGACGTCTTGGTCCAGCGTCGGGTCGAGCGTGGCGAGCTCGGCGCGAGTCGCCTCCGGGACGCTCGGCGCGGCAACAGCGAGATCCCCCGCAGTCGTCGCAGCGGTCGCCAGGTAGACCGCGTCGGCATCGGGCAACATCGACGAAGGGTCGTCGCCCTCGGTGTGCCGCGGCTCCGTGTACTCCTCGCGCAGCGACCCGTCGGCCCGGGCGTACTTACCCAGAGGTCCCTCGTCGGACTGCGTCTCCGGAACCGGCTCGTCGTCGAAGTTGCGGCTCGAGGTCAGCAGAGCCGCCATGGCACCCGCCTCGGAGGCGGGCAGGGTGAAGGCCTTCACCCTGATCCCCCACATCGGCAGGAACGCCATCCCGTCGCCGGTCAGCTCGACTGTCGGGGATTCCTGATCGAGGTGCACGACCACGACCCGGGACCGGTCCCGGGCCGCGATATCGGTGGCGAACGCGCCCTCGGGGCGGGAGGCCACCACGACCACCACCGGGTGGGTGGTGTCCAGGAGCAGCCCATCGCGGCGCCTGGTCAACACGTCGGCGTCCAGGTTCTGCTCGACTTCGCTCATCTCGCCGGCGAGCACAGCGGCGCGGGCAAGGGCATCGCTGCGCTGCAGCTGACGGAGTCGGGCGGGGTTGAGCCCGATGGTCTCGGCACCGAACTGGTCGGCCAGCAGAACTTCGCTGCCCTCCGACCAGGCATTGACGGCAAGTTCGGCGACCATGAACCGGGCAAGGTCGGCCACCTGCTGCGGCTCGCCCCCGATCCCGCACCTGCCCAGCGTCTCCAAGTCGAGCAGCCAGGTGCGGTCACCCTCGTCCTGCCCGATGCTCACCAGCGCCGGATAGGGCGCCGGCTGGGTCTCCAGGTCCTCCTCGAGGATGGTCCAGCGCGGCAGCATCCACGCGCGGGCGTCATCCGTCGCGGTCCAGCCTTCCGGCACCTCGCCGGTGGCGGGCTGGGTGAACAACAGCGTCAGGTCCTCACTGCCCAGCACGGCGGCACCCAACTGGGGAGGCGGATGGCCCGCTAGCTTGCACGACCCCGCGACGTGCCGGAGAGCCCGGTCGAGGAAGGTCACATCCTCCTGAGCCTCGGACCCGTGCTCGAGGATCGCCTGCTCCACCTCCGCCAGTTCCGGCGGGGTTGAGGCGATCGTTCGACCAATTCGACGGCGACGGAACTGGCGGCGTCGGTTCGTCATGATCAACCCCAGTGCCCCCGCCGAGAGGCAGCCAGCGGTGGCGAGTAGCGCCCTCAGTACGGTGTACCCGTCCTCGTCTGCTACTTCGTGAGCCGAAGACGAAGACGCCTCCCCGGCCTCGTCCGACCCGCCGGGGTCATCGGTCGACGCTGTCGGCTCTGGAACGACTCGTGGGAAAGGTGCGCTGGAGTTCCAATCATCCGTTCGCGCTCGCGAACTGTCCGCATCGACTTCGTTGGCGCCGTCGGCGACGGCGACTTCGCGTCCGGGGACCATGCCGGGGATCAGGATCGTCCAGCCAGGCTGGATCAGGTCGGGGTCCCTCAGGTGCTCTCCTCCGGGCTGGTCGATGTTCTTGCTGGCCTCGAACAGCTTCGGGTAGGCCTGGGCGTCTCCGAGTTCGTCGAGGGCGATCTCTGAGAGGGTGTCGCCCTTGGTGACGGTGACCTTGTGGGTAACGGACGCATCCGCCTCGATGGTGGGTCCGCCGGGCACTCGCAGCTCCCAGCCGGGCTTGATGTGGTCGGCGGCGACGAATCGGCTGCCGTCGTTCATGGGGTGGCCCTCGTTGAGGGCGGCGATCTCGGGCCACCGGTCTCCGTCGCCGAGGTGCAGTTCGGCGATCGACCACAACGAGTCCAGGCGCATCACCGTCACCACGGTCGTTGCGCCACCCATCCCCTGGGGACTGGTCGTCGCTCGGTCCTGCTGATGGGACTGCCTCTGGTCCCCGGAACCTACGCCGGCGGACGTGACGGCGGGTGGCGGTGGAACTGCGGCGGCACTGGGAGCGGCCATGGCTGCCGCGACGGGTGTGGCCACGGTGGCAGCGACCACCGCGGTGATGAGCCGGCGGGCCAGGTATTGCTGGACGCCGAGTGTGAACGGGACATTCAGCTGGATGCGGTCGTCGGTGAGCGCGGCGATCGCCTCGACGAGGATGCACGCCATCAGCTGGGCCCACAGCACCCACACGATGACGGCGAGGAGTCCGATGATCGCGCCGTCGGTCAGCGGCGCGGACAGCGAGACTCCCTCGGCCGGCCAGGGGTTGCCGATGTAGCGGAGCAGCGCCCACGGTGGCCCGACCACGATCGCAGCCAGCACGATCCCTGCCAGCAGAGCCTTGATCAGTCGCATTTCTGGTCCTCTCGGAAATGGGCTTGTCACTTGGGGCAAGTGGGCCGAAGGCGGCGTTGTGGTGACAGCCGGTTAGTCGTCCTCGTCGATTGAGAGCGCGGTTGCGGTCGCCTTGACCGGGATGGAGCCCACCCCGACCGCGGAGAGCAGCTTGGTGTCCTGCTGACCGATGACGGTGACGGTGACCTCACCGCCGGCGATTTCCACGGTTCCCTCCGCGCCCACCAGGGCCAGGTATGCCTGTGCGGCGTTGACTGCCCGCCCGGGGTCGACCATGGTCTGTCCGTCGCGGAGAGCACCCTGGTTGAGCGCGTCGGCCCCGGCCCGGGCGGCCTGCTCGGCGTTGTTCATCGCCTCGCGCTTGGCGCCAAGTGCGTAGCCGCCGTCGATGACCAGGCCGGCGACCGCGAGCAGCGCCACGGTGAATAGCACCACGAAGATGGTCGCTGCTCCGTGCTCGTCGCGTCGACGACCATGCCGCCATACGATACGCCGCTTCATCGCTCCCTGCCTTTCAGAAATCGTGAACCCGAGGACTCACCCACCGCGGTAGGTCTCGATCGGGACCACCGAGGTCGCGGAGAACACGCGGCTGCCGGGGAAGCCGGCCAGAGCCACGTCACTGAGCTTGGTCTTGCACGACACGGTGACGGTGACGCGGCCGCCGGGCTGGTAGCTCGAGAGGTCCACGTCGACTGTGAGGTTGGTGCAGCTGACCCCGGCGTCTCCCAGCGATTGGGTGGCAGCGACTTCGGCGGCGTGGGTGGACTGGCTGGTGTTTCGCTCCAGCGATGCGGCTCGAGCCGAATCGACGGCGACGGACTCGATTTGTTGCCGGGCGTGCGCCATCCGTCCGAGGCCGACGACGAAGAGCAGGACCACCATGAGTACGGGTGCGATCAGGGTCAGCTCGATCGCGGAAACACCCAGCTCATCCGGGCGGCCTAGAAGCCATCGAATTCTGCGCCGGCGGATCATGGGTTGTCCACCGGAGGCACATACTTCTCGACCGGTCCCGAGGCACTCTCCGAGACCGAAAGGGAGAAGCCCGGCACGACCGATACGACCGTGCCCGTCACGGTGACGGTGGCGGTGTCGGCGGTCCGGTTGGCGGTAACGTCGCGGTTCTTGAGGGTGCCCTCCCCCACGGCGGTGAGCAGCTGGAGGGCCTTCTCACGACCCTGGGCCTTGGTCCCATCGAAGCGACGTGCCACGGCGGCACCCTCTTGGGCCGCCTGCTCGGCGATGTTGCGGGCGTAGAACATCAGCCCGAACTGCACGATCAGCATGAGCAGGAACAGCAGCGCGGGCGCGGTGATGACGACCTGCGCCAGGGACATTGCCCCGCGCTCATCGTGGTCTGCCGGTCCCTTCATCTGCCGCGTCACCCGCGAATCCCTCCCTCGAAGTCAGAGCCTGGTCACCAATCGCTGGTCACTCGGTCGGGATGGTGTTCGCCTTGTTGGTGAACTTGGTGACGATGATGGTGCAGATTGCGATCGCGGCCGCCGCCAGAATCGCCACGATGATGACGGTCTGGGCGATCTCGCCGCGCTCGTCACGCTCGCGGCCGCCGCTAAGGGATGACGCCAGCACACTCATGTAGGTGCGCAGCATCTGGACCTCGGGAGAGTTGAGAACCATCGGCCTACCTTTCTGTTTGCCCAGACGCCCGAGCGCCCGGGAAGATGTTTGTTCCTCGCTGGGGGTCAAGTCCCCCCAGCGAGGTCTGGTGTGACATGACGACGGCCCTGCTGGTGGTCATGGCTCAGACCCCCATCACCGCGACGACCGCGGGGAACCCGAGGAAGAGCACGAAACCGATGAACAGCACCACCTGCGCCATCTCCATGGACTGATCCGCCTTCGCCGCGGCACCCTCGGCTTCGGCGAGCTGGCGGCGTCGTTGGGTCGAGGCCCTGGCCGTCAGAGACTCGCGGACCTTGGCGCCGTCATCGGCGACCAACATCAACGCCCCGCCCAGGTCCTGTAGCTCCTGCATGCCGGTGCGCTTGCCCAGGTCGGCCAGGGCCGCCCACGGGGTATCACCCACGAGGCGGGCGCGGTCGATCG
>JBDSPC010000089.1:0-11638 GCA_039914485.1 Nocardioides sp. | reverse complement strand
GGCCAACCCACCCTCGTGATCGGCCAGTACCTCGACCAGCTCGACGAGCTCGCGGAGATGCTGGGCGCGCCCGTGATCAAGGGCGAGACCAAGGTCTTGGAGCGGCAGCGGCTCTTCGACGCGTTCCGCTCGGGCGAGGAACCGCTGCTGGTGGTCTCCAAGGTCGCCAACTTCTCCATCGACCTGCCGTCCGCCGAGGTGGCGATCCAGGTGAGCGGGTCCTTCGGCTCGCGCCAGGAGGAGGCCCAGCGCCTCGGCCGGCTGCTGCGGCCCAAGTCGGAGGGCAAGACCGCGCACTTCTACACCGTGGTCTCCCGCGACACCGTCGACGCCGAATTCGCGCAGAACCGGCAGCGGTTCCTCGCCGAGCAGGGCTACGCCTACCGGATCATCGATGCCGGCGACCTCGACACCGCTCGCTGACCGCTGGCCGCTGCGGGCGCTCCTCGACGTCCGCGACGACCTGCTCGCCGCCTGGGACCGTCCGGGCTACCACGACCTGCGGCACCTGACCGAGGTGCTCGACCGGCTCGACGACCTCGACGCTGCAGGGGTGTCGTTCGACAAGGTGCCCGTCGTGCTCGCGGCGTGGTTCCACGACGCGGTCTACGACGGAGGGTCCGGGGCCGAGGAGCGCTCGGCACTGCTGGCGTCGTCGTCCCTGCCCGACCCGCCCGCCGCCGAGGTCGCGCGCCTGGTGCGGATGACCGAGCACCACCAGGCCTTCCCGGACGACCTCAACGCCGCTGCCCTGAGTGATGCCGACCTCGCGATCCTGGCGGCCGATCCACAACGCTACGAGGAGTACGCACGCGACGTGCGGATCGAATATGCCAACGTGTCGGACGCCGACTTCAACGCCGGCCGGGCCGTCGTGCTCACCGACCTGCTGGCCGGGCCGTCACTCTTCCGTACGCCGCAGGGCCGGTCGCTCTGGGAGGAGCGGGCGCGCGCCAACGTGACAGCGGAGATCGCGCGGCTGAGCGGTGGCTAGGCCGGGTCGCCGAGCTGGACGTACATCGTGAAGCGGTCGGGCCGGAAGGCCGTCCGGGAGACGTTGACGACCTTGTCGCCGCACAGCGCACGGCGCGAGAGGTGCAGCACGGGTGCGCCGGGCTGGATCTCGAGCAGCGTCGCCTCGTCGGCGGTGGCCGCGTCGGCGGAGATGGCGTCCTCGGCCCAGGTGGGGCGCAGGCCCCGCTCCTCGAGCGCGTCGTAGAGGCTGGTCGGCATCCCACCCTGCAGGAAGCCGGGAAGGAGCACCTCGTTGAGGTAGGCGTCCTCGACGCAGACGATGTGCTGGTCGGCGCGACGCAGGCGCTTCCAGTGGATGACGGCGTCACCCGCGGAGATGTCGAGGGCCCGGGCGACGCCGGGTCCGGCCTGCTCGCGGCGGGCGACCAGGGTCTGCGACTCGGGCAGCAGCCCGCGCGTCTTCATGTCCTCGGTGTAGGACGACAGCCGCCCGACCCGACGACGCGGGTGGGCGACGAAGGTGCCCCGTCCGGGGACCCGCTCCAGCAGCCCCTCGGTGACCAGCACGTCGAGCGCCTGGCGAACCGTCATCCGGGCGACGCCGAAGCGGGCGACGAGCTCACGCTCGGAGGGAGCAGCGGAACCGGGGGCGGCCTCGGCGACGAGGGCCCGGACGTATTCGCGGACCTGGACGTGCTTGAGCCCGCTCTCTGCAGCCTTCACTTCCACGGTGTCCACAGGCACGAGAGTAGGACCGGTCAGAACCCGGTGTGGGGGTTTTGTCGAGAAGCATGGTAAAGGAACATCCACAAATTGGTACACCTATTCGGCGCCGATTGCACGCAATACGTCCAGCTTCGCGGCCCGTCGAGCGGGCAGCAGGGCGGCGAGCACCCCGATCACGACGGAGACCACCAGGAAGATGGCCAGCTGGCCGAACGGCACGGAGATCACTTCCAGGCCCTCCTCGCGCAACGAGTGCATGAGCGCGATCCCGAATCCGATGCCCAGCACGACGCCCAGGACCGCGCCGAGCACCGCGATCACCACCGACTCAAGGGTCACCATCCGTCGCAGCTGGGACCGGCTCACGCCGATCGCGCGCAGCAGCCCGACCTCACGCGTGCGCTCGATGATCGACAGTGCGAGCGTGTTCACGATGCCCAGGACCGCGATGAACAGGGCGAGCCCGAGCAGCGCGAAGATCATCAGCACCAGCTGGTCGATCGGCGCGCGTTGCTCGGCGGCGAAGCCCTGCTGGTCCTTGACCGTCACGACCGGCGACTTCTCCACCACCGCGTCGAGCGCGGTCTGCACCCCGGACCGGCCGTCGGTGTCGATGATCAGGAAGTTGTCGGAGTTCTGGTAGCCCGCATCGACCAGGGTCTTGGGAGTGGTGACGATCGGGAAGAAGAGCAGCGGGTTCTCGGCGTACAGACCGACGATCTCCATCTCGCGCTCACCGTCGGCGAGCTGCACGGTGACGTCCCCGCCCAGCTCGAGCCCCTCCTCGTCGGCATAGGTCTCGTCGACGACGACTGTGCCGTCGATCAGGTCGGAGAGGTCGCCCTCGACCATGTCGATCTTGAAGCCGTCGCGCAACGTGGCCGGCTCGGCCGCCCCGATGCCCTGACCTTCGCCGCCCATCTGGGAGATCGCGAACCGCTGGGCCCACACGCTCTCGACACCGGGCACGTCCGCCATCTCGCGGCCGATCTTCGTGGAGAAGCTCTGCCCGACGAGGCTGCTGACGACGTAGTCGCCGACGAAGTTCTCCTCGATCGTCTGGTCGACGCTGGCCTTGGCGGAGTCGCCGACGATCGCCATCGTGCACGCGAGCGACAGGCCGATCATCAACGCCGAGGACGTCGCGGTCGTACGGCGGGGATTGCGCAACGAGTTCTGGCCGGCCAGCGCACCGATGGAGCCGAAGAGGCGGGTGTAGACCCAGGCCGCGGCCGCTAGCAGCGGGTAGCTGATCACCGGGCTGGCGGAGGCGACGCCGAGCAGGATCGACAGGATGCCGCCGCCCACGAAGTAGAGCGGGCGTGGCACCGACTCGGTCAGGCCGGCCGCCAGCGCCGCGCCGCCACCGAGCATCATCACGACGCCGATCAGGAACCGTCGTCGCAGCGACGACTCGGGCATCGCGATGTCGTCGCGCATGGCCTGGACGGGCGCGATCTTGGTGGTCCGGCGGGCCGGGAAGAACGCCGCGCCCATGGTGACGATGACGCCGACGGCGTACGCCGCAAGGACGGTCCTCGGAGCCATGATCAGCGGCTGCCCGGAGAGGTCGAGCCCGAACTGCGCGAACAGGCTGCGGATGCCGATGGCCAGCAGGACGCCGAGTCCGAGCCCGATCGTGGAGCCGAGCAGACCGAGGACGAGCGCCTCCAGCAGCACCGAGCGGGTGACCTGCTTCTTGCTGGCACCGAGGGCGCGGAGCAGGGCGAGCTCACGGCTGCGCTGGGCGACCAGGATCGAGAACGTGTTGACGATCAGGAAGGCGCCGACGACCAGGGAGATGCCGGCGAAGATCAACAGGAACGTGGTCAGGAAGCCGACCGCCTCCTGGATGGCGCTGGCCGCCTCGTCAGCAGCGTCGTCGCCGGTGACGGCCTCGACGCCGTCGGGCAGCGCCTTGGTCACGGCGCCCGCGAGGTCCTCCTGGCTGGTGCCGGGCTCGGCCGTCAC
The DNA here is from genome assembly GCA_039914485.1 of Nocardioides sp. Classification (GTDB taxonomy): domain Bacteria; phylum Actinomycetota; class Actinomycetes; order Propionibacteriales; family Nocardioidaceae; genus Nocardioides. The sequence goes on along the minus strand of JBDSPC010000089.1, from coordinate 7,966 downwards.
CCAGATGTCGGTGAAGGCGTCCTTCCCGTCGAGGAAGAGCTGCTGCGCCGTACGCGTGTCGAAGGCGGTGAAGGTCGCGCCGTTGAGCGAGCCACCCTCGGGGAAGCCGATGATCCCGACCAGCTCGGCGGTCAGGGCGCCGCGGTCGGTGGCCGTGACGATGTTGACGTCCTGGCCGATGACATAGCCGCCCTCGCCCGCGGTGTTGGAGTCGAGCATCACCTCGCCGGACTTCTCCGGGGCGCGCCCCGCGATGATGTCCATGCCCTCGAGGTCGTGCCCGGCGGGCGCCTCGGTCCAGTTGCCGCCGATGCTGGGCGGGCCGTTGCCGCCGATCAGCTTGCCGTCCTTGCCGACGACGTAGACGCCGAAGGCAGCCACGTTGCCGTCGACCCGCCGCGCGCCTTCGACGCCCTCGAGCTCCTTCACGAGCTTCGCGTCGACCGTGCGCGTGGTGGGCTCGGACGCGGCGTCGGTGCCCTCGGGGCGTACGACGACGTCGCCGACGGTGGAGGCCATCAGCGCGGTGAAGCTGCGGCTGAGGGTGTCGCTGAAGACGAGGGTGCCGACGACGAAGGAGACGCCGATGACGATGGCGAAGGTGCTCATCAACAGGCGCACCTTGCGCCCGAGCAGGCTCTTGAGGGCGGCGCGGAACATCAGGCCTCCGCGGCGGGCGCCGACATGCGCGCCATGACGTCGAGCACGCCCTCGCGGTCGGGGTTGCGCAGCTCGTCGACGATGCGACCGTCGGCGAGGAAGACGACCCGATCGGTGTAGGACGCGGCGACTGGGTCGTGAGTCACCATCACCACGGTCTGTCCGTAGTCGGCCGCACTGCGGCGCAGGAGATCGAGCACCTCGGCGCCCGACTGCGAGTCGAGGTTGCCGGTGGGCTCGTCGGCGAAGACGATCGTGGGCCGGCCGACCAGCGCGCGGGCCACCGCGACCCGCTGCTGCTGCCCGCCCGAGAGCTGGTTGGGCCGGTGGGCGAGGCGGTCGCGGATGCCGACCGTCTCGATCACGGTGTCGAACCACTCGCGGTCGGGCTTGCGGCGCGCGATCGACTGCGGCAGGACGATGTTCTCCTCCGCGCTGAGAGTCGGGACGAGGTTGAAGGACTGGAAGACGAAGCCGATCTCGTCGCGGCGGAGCCGGGTCAGCTCCTTGTCCTTGAGCTTGCCGAGCTCGCGGTCACCGATGAACACCTCACCGGACGTCGCGGTGTCGAGGGCCGCGCAGCAGTGCATGAGGGTGGACTTTCCCGACCCGCTCGGGCCCATGATCGCCGTGAACTCGCCGGCCACCAGGTCGAGGCTGACGCCGTCGAGCGCGCGCACCATCGCGTCGCCCTTGCCATAGGTCTTGGTCAGGTCCCGCACCCGCGCGGCAACCGCCGCGCCCCCCGCATCGGTCATCGTCATGCGCCAAGACTCCCGCACCCGGACAAACCACCGCCACCGGGATTGACCCTGATCCGGGTGTCAGGGTTGTGTCGAACGCCTGTTCGACCTACGCTCGTGCTCGTGGACTTCCAGTCGACCCTCTTCGCCCCCGACGCGCCGGCCGAGTCGGGTCCGTCCCTCGCCCCGCTCGCGCCGGAGCGCAGGGTGCTCGAGCAGGGCGCCTGGCTCGATGTCCAGCGCAACTGGCTGGCCGGGGCGGACGATGTCTGCGCGGCGATGGTGGTGCAGGTGCCGTGGCGAGCAGAGCGCCGCCAGATGTATGACCGCATCGTCGACGTACCCCGCCTCGTGCACACCTACATGCTCGGCGAGGTCCTCCCCCACGCCGCCCTCGAGGAAGCCCGCGACGCGTTGAGCATGCACTACCGACCAGAGCTCGGCGAGGCGTTCGTCAGTGCCGGCTGCTGCTACTACCGCGACGGCCAGGACTCCGTCGCCTGGCACGGCGACACGATCGGACGCGGGAAGAGCCAGGACACGATGGTCGCGATCGTGTCGCTCGGCGACCCGCGCAAGCTCGCGCTGCGCCCACGCGGAGGGGGCGAGTCGATCGGGGTGACCCTGGGTCACGGCGACCTGGTGGTGATGGGCGGGTCCTGCCAGCGCACGTGGGAGCACGCCATCCCCAAGGTCGCCGCGGCCGGGCCCCGGATCAGCGTGCAGTTCCGGCCGTTGAACGTCTTCTAGGGTTCGCGGTCAGCCGCTGTAGGCCTCGGCGTAGAGCCCGGTCAGCAGGTCGTCCTTCGGGCCGCTCAGCCCGCACACGGAGACCTCGCCGTCGAGGCTGCTGACGAGGTAGGTCTCGCCCTGCTGGAAGTCGACCGCGATGAGGAGGGCCTGCAGGTCGGCGTCGGGTGCGGCCACCGTGGCGGTGCCGACGCCGTCGGCACCCTTGAGGGACTCGGTGACGTCGAGCGTCGCGGTGCCGTCTGCCACGGCGGTGACCACTCCCTCGAAGGCAGTGTCCTGCGCCTGGAGGTTGTCGACGTTGGGCGGCATGCAGCGCCCGGCCGCCTCGGCGGGGACGGTCAGCTCGAGCGTGGTGGGCTCGGTCGTGGTCGACGCCCCCTCGCCGGCTTCCGGGTCGGCGGCGCTGCCACAGCCGGCGAGCAGACCGCCGACCAGCACGACGGTTGCGGCAAGAGTCCAGCGAGACATGATGCGTCCTCCACGATCGGGTGGAACCACTGTTCCACACCGATCAGACGCCTCGAGCCGCGCAGGCGTTCCGCACGTCAGCGACTCAGGACCCGCCAGACGATGAGGAGCACCGCGAGCGCGCCCACGGCCTGTTTCCAGTAGGTCTTCGCCAGGATCGGCAGCACCGCACTGCCCAGGTCGAGCGCCTCGGGCTCACGCGGTGGTGTCGGCGGGCGCGGTGGCGGAGATGCCGCAGCCGAGGGTTCGGCCGGGGGTTCGGCGGCGGCATCGGGAGAGCCGACGGCCGGCTCTGCCGGGCCCGTCAACCTGGCCTCCAGGCAGTCCACGAACTGGCCCAGCAGCTTGTCGGAGACGTCCTGCATGACGCCGCGTCCGAACTGGGCTGGCTTGCCGGTGATCGCGAGATCGGTCTGCACGTGCACGTCGGTCGAGCCGTCGGCGTCGGTCATCGAGACCGTGACGTGGGCGCCCGCGGTGCCGTTGCCGCGCTTGTCCTTGCCCTTCGCGTCCACCACGAAGCGCTTGGCGGCCTCGTCCTTCTCCACGAAGGTGCCGGTCCCGTTGTAGACGAGGGCGATCGGGCCGAGCTTGACCTTGACCGAGCCGGCGAAGGTGTCGCCGTCGGCCGAGGTCACCTGGGCTCCGGGGAAGCATTCGGCCACTGCGGCGATGTCCTCGAAGTGGGCCCAGGTCTCCTCGACGCCGGTCGGCACCGTGAACTCGTGGCTCAGCTCCATCCGCTCACGCCCCTGCGGCCGCGAGCACGGCCCGGCGGGTCAGCACCTGGGCCAGGTGGCTGCGGTAGTCCGCGGCACCGTTGAGGTCGGAGGGCGGATTGGTGCCCTCGGTGGCGTGCGCGGCCGCCGTACCGACTGCTTCCTCCGTCGCGGGCTGACCGACCAGCGCCTCCTCGACCGCACGGGCGCGGATCGGGGTCGAGCCCATGTTGGTGAGGCCGACCCGGGCCTCGCTGATCGTGCCGCCGTCGACCTTGACGGCCGCGGCCACGGCCACGATCGGCCACTGGTGGGCGACGCGGACGAACTTCTCGTAGTGCGCGCCCCAGCCCGTGAACTTCGGGATCCGGATCTCGGTGAGCAGCTCACCCTCCGCGATCGCGGTCTCGAAGAGGTCGACGAAGAAGTCGTCGGCCGCCACCGTGCGCGTGCCGCCCGGCCCTGCGATGACGAACTCGGCACCGAGCGCGAGAGCGGGCGCACCCAGGTCGCCGGCCGGATCGGCGTGCGCGAGCGCGCCGCCGAACGTGCCGCGGTGGCGGATCTGCGCATCGGCCAGCTGGTGCTCGGCGCGGGTCAGGAGCAACGCGTGCTCCTTGACCAGCGCGTCGTTGAGCACGTCGTGGTGCGTGGTCATCGCGCCGATGACGAGCGCGTCGCCGTCGTCGCGGATCCCGCGCAGCTCGGCGATGCCACCGAGGTCGACCACGACCTCTGGCGCATTGAGGCGCATCCGGAGCACCGGCAGCAGGCTCTGCCCGCCGGCGATCACCTTGGCGTCGTCCCCGTGCTCGGCCAGCGCTGCCAGGGCCTCCTCGACGCTGGTGGGGGCCAGGTAGTCGAACTGGACCGGGATCATTCGCCTGCTCCATCCGTGCGGTCGGTCTGGCCTTGCATCCCGGTCTCCTCGGTGAAGTGGGGCGCGGCGGCACCCTCGGTGGCCGCATCGCCGTCATTGGCATGGATCGCTCTCCACACGCGCTCGGGGGTGCACGGCATCTGGATGTCGTTGACCCCGAACTGCCGTACCGCATCGACGACCGCGTTGACCACGGCCGGCGTTGAGGCGATGGTGCCGGCCTCGCCCACGCCCTTCGTGCCGAGCGTGTTGGTCGTTGAGGCGGTGGTGGTGTGGTCGACCTCGAAGGAGATCGTGTCGGCCGCGGTGGGCAGCAGGTAGTCGACGAACGAGCCCGAGACGAGGGTCCCGGAGTCGTCGTACACCGCCTCCTCCCACAGGGCCTGGGCGATGCCCTGCGCGAGCCCGCCGTGCACCTGACCCTCGACGATCATCGGGTTGATGATGTTGCCGATGTCGTCGACGCAGACGTACTTGCGCATCAGCACGCCGCCGGTCTCGGTGTCGACCTCCATGGCACACAGGTGCGTGCCGTGCGGGTAGTTGAAGTTGACCGGGTCGTACGTCGCCTCGCTGTCGAGGCTCGGTTCGATCCCGTCGGGCAGGTTGTGCGCCAGGAAGGTCGCCATCGCGATCTCCGCCATCGCCAGCCCCTGGTCGGTGCCCCGCACGCTGAACCGGCCGGCGCTGAACTCGATGTCGTCGACGCTCGCCTCCAGCAGGTGTGCGGCGATCGGCTTGGCCTTCTCGATGACCTTGTCGGCGGCCTTGACGAGTGCTTCGCCACCGACGACGAGGGACCGCGAGCCGTAGGTGTCCATTCCCTTGTGCGCGATCTGGGTGTCGCCGTGCAGCACCTCGATGTCCTCGAACGCGACCCCGAGCCGGTCGGCGACGATCTGGCTGAATGCCGTCTCGTGACCTTGGCCGTGGGCGGAGGCACCGGTGACGACCTCGACCTTGCCGGTGGCCAGCATCCGCACGCTCGCGTGCTCCCAGCCGCCGGCACCGTAGCTGAGCGAGCCGAGCACGCGTGACGGTGCGAGTCCGCACATCTCGGTGAAGGTCGAGATGCCGATGCCCAGCTGGATGCGGTCCTTGGAGTCTCGGCGCTGCTGCTGCTCGGCCCGCAGCTCGTCGTACCCGAAGGCCGCCCTGGCCTTGGCCGTGGCCGCCTCGTAGTTGCCGGAGTCGTACTCCAGGCCGGCAACCGTGGTGAACGGGAACTCCTCGTGCTTGATCCAGTTCTTCTCGCGGATCTCGAGCGGGTCGACCCCGACCTCGATCGCGAGCTCGTCCATGAGGCGTTCGATGGCGTACGTCGCCTCGGGCCGGCCGGCGCCGCGATAGGCGTCGGTCCAGGTCTTGTTGGTGAGCACCGTCTGGCAGGCGAAGTGGTAGGCCGGGAACTTGTAGATGGCGTTGAACATGAAGGCACCGAGCACCGGCACACCACCGCCGACGATGGCGATGTAGGCGCCGAGGTCGGCGGTGAGCTCGACCTTGAGGCCGGTGACGGTGCCGTCCTTCTCGGCGCTCAGTGTCAGCTTCTGCCACTGGTCGCGACCGTGGTGGGCGGTCATCAGGGACTCGGAGCGGGTCTCGGTGTACTTCACCGGCTTGCCCAGCATCCGCGCGACGGCGAAGGTGATCATCTCCTCCGGCGTCTGCTGCAGCTTGCCGCCGAATCCGCCACCCACATCGGGCGCGATGACCCGGATCTTGGACTCCGGCACTCCGGTCGTGGCCGCGATCGCGAAGCGCAGGATGTGCGGGATCTGGGTCGCGCTCCACACCGTGATCTGCTCACCGGTCGGGTCGACGACCGTGGATCGTGGCTCCATGAAGGCGGGGATCAGCCGCTGCTGGCGGTATTCGCGCTCGATCACGATGCCGTCGCCGCGGGCCTTCTCGATCGCCTCGTCGGCACTGCCACCGGTGCCGGCCTCGGCCGAGTCGAACACCCAGTAGGCGCTCTTGTTGGTGCCGAGGTCGGGGTGCGCGAGAACCGTGTCTGCGGCCGACTCCTTGAGGTCGAGGGCGGCGGGGAGCTCTTCGTACTCGACGTCGACGAGCTCGGCAGCGTCCCTGGCCTCCGCTGCGCTTCGCGCGACGACGACCGCGACGGTCTCGCCCGCGAACGCGACCCGGTCGGACGGCATCGGCACGTGCGGCGGGGTGACCTGGTCGGGCGTGATCGCCCACGCGTTGATGCACGCTCCCTGGTTGGCGCCGAGGTCGGCGCCGGTGAAGACCGCGACCACGTTGGGCGCCTGCTTGGCCGCCTCGGTGTCGATGCTGACGATCTTCGCGTGGGCGTGCGGGCTGCGGACCATCGCGAGGTGCAGCATCCCGGGCAGCGCGAGGTTGTCGGTCCAGCGGGTGCGGCCGGTGATGAGGCGCTGGTCCTCCTTGCGGCGGCGGTCGCGCCCGATCTCGAGGTCGGGCTTCTCGGCTGTGGCGGTCATTTCGCACCTCCCGCGGCGTGCAGGACCGACTTCACGATGTTGTGGTAGCCGGTGCAGCGGCAGAGGTTGCCCTCCATGCCCTCACGGACCTCGGCCTCAGTGGGACTCGGGTTCTCGTTGAGCAGGTCGACGGCCTGCATGATCATGCCGGGCGTACAGAAACCGCACTGCAGGCCGTGGCACTCGCGGAAGGACTCCTGCACCTGGTGCAGCTCATCGCCGTTCGCGAGGCCCTCGATGGTGGTCACCTCGTGCCCGTTGGCCTGGACCGCGAGCACGTTGCAGCTCTTCACGCTCCGGCCGTCGAGGTGCACGGTGCACGCACCGCAGTTGCTGGTGTCGCACCCGATCACGGTGCCGGTCTTGCCGAGCTTCTCGCGGAGATACTGCACCAGCAGCATCCGGGGCTCGACGTCGTCGGAGACCTTTGCTCCGTCAACGGTGAGTTCGATCCTGGCCATCGGTCCGCCTTCACGTAGGAGTCGCGCTGTGATGACGCTCACACTAGGAAGGCGTGGTTGGCGAAAGGTTGCGCCGCTGAGTCAGCGCCCTGCGGCCGCGAGGCGGCCCTTCAGCAGCGCGGCAGCCGGGTGGTTGCGGTGGCCGAGCGCGGCCAGGCACGCCTCGATCACATAGGTGTCGTACGGCGCCAGCTCGATGTAGCGAAGCACGGCGTCCGGGTCCGGGTTCACGAGCAGCGCCTCCCGCACACTGACAGCGAGGTAGTCGCCCATCTCGACCAGGGCCGGTGCGTCGGTGCCCGGCAGCAGGTCGCCGCCGTAGGCCGCCAGCGCCTCGCGCACGTCACCGAGGCGCAGCCGCCGCTGCACCTCGTCGATGTCGGTGGTCACGGGCAGGGTGAGGCGATAGGGGCGCGAGGAGAGCTGGCCCCGCAGAGCGGCGCGGAGGTGCGAGACCTCCGCCTTGAGAGTGGAGGTGGTGACCGAGGAGTCGCCATAGAGCAACGAGTGCAGCTGCTCGAGCGAGAGCCCGGAGGGGTGCAGCGCCAGCAGGGCGAGGATCTCGGTCTGCCGGCGGTTGAGGAGCAGCCGCTCGCCGTCGAGCCACACCTGGGCCGTGCCCAGCAGGGTCAGGGTCAGACCCGGCTGGTCGGGGGCCAGCACGCCCGTCGCCGGGGAACGGCGCGAGGTCGGGAGCGCGGTCTCGATCAGTCGTGCCATCACCCGGGCGGTGGCGAGCCCGATCGGGTGGGTCCGGTCCCAGGTCGTCGAGAGATCGATGACGCCGAGCGGTCGACCGGTGACCGGGTCGTGC
>JBDSPC010000087.1:0-2825 GCA_039914485.1 Nocardioides sp. | reverse complement strand
GCGGCGCGGGCGGACCGACCTGACCTGTGCCTGCACGTGTCCCCGCACGCCGGTGTCGCGTCGAACACATGTTCGATATGCTGAATGGATGCCCACCTACGCCACACCTCCCGGTTGGCCGCGTGAGGTCCGGCCGCCCGACGCCCCGGACTGGGAGGTCACGGCCGCGAGCTGGCTGCTCGACCTGTGCCCGGCCGAGTACCGCCGCTACACCGGGCTGCGGCGCCATGTCGTGGTGCTCGCGCGCTTCGCCGTACTCCACGTCGAGGCGCAACAGGCTGCTTGCCGCAGAGGGTTGAGCCAGATCCGGGCCGACCTCAAGGACGTCGCCACGCTCGAGGTGGTGGAGGCCGCCGTCATCACCTTCCAGCTCGACGAGGCCCGGCTGCTCGCGACGCGGCGCTCTGTCGGGCTGGTGGAGGACGCGCTGCGCGGACGGCGCTACGTCGCTCGGCTCTGACGGCGAACTAGGGTCGAGCGGGTGCACTCCTTCTCGTCCGTCGCCGTCGTCGATGCCCGTGGCTGGATCCTCCTGCAGGAGCGCGACGAGCACGCCCCGATGTACCCGGACCTCTGGTGCCTGCCGGGTGGCTCGGTCGACGAGGGGGAGGACTACTTGGCTGCCGCGGTGCGCGAACTCGCCGAGGAGACCGGGCTGGCCGTCCGGCCCGACGAGCTGACCAGCCTGGGTGTCACCCGCCACTTCGCCAACCCGTGCGGGCACGAGGACGAGTTCGAGCTCTTCGCCGTCGCTCTCGACGTGACCGACGACGACGTGGTCTGCGGCGAGGGACGACAGATGGTCTTCGTCGACCCGGCCACGTTCGACGACCTCGAACTTCTTCCAGCCGCCCGGATCCAGCTGCCGTTGGTGACCGCCTGGCGCGATGGCGGCGACGCACCGAGGCGCCGCTTCGCTGGCGTCATCCTCGTCGACCGGCGCGGCTGGCTGCTGCTCCAGGAGCGCGACGAGCACCCGCGCATCGACCCGGACACCTGGGGGCTCGCGGGTGGCCACGTCGAGCCCGGCGAGGACTTCGAGACGGCCGCCCACCGCGAACTCGAGGAGGAGACCGGGGTGCGGCTGGAGGTCGGCGGGCTGGAGCTCTTCGGCGAGTTCATGGTCGACCACCGGCGCGCGTACGGCACGTGGGACCGCATGCGGGTCTTCGTCGCCGCCACCGACCTCACCGACGCGGACATCGAGTGCCACGAGGGCCGACAGATCGTCTTCGTCGATCCCACGACCATCCCGGAGCTCGAGCTGTCCGCGGGAGCGTCCGTCATCGTGCCGGCCTTCCTGGCCTCCACCCGCCACCACGAACTCACAGGAGCTACCACATGAGCCTGACCGTCCACCACGTCCCCGGCGCCGGCGCGGAAGACGTCGTCGTCGCGCCCGACGGCAGCGTCTACACCGGCACGGAGGACGGCCTGATCTGGCGCCTGAGCCGCGACGGCCGCCGCATCGACAAGATCGCCGACACCGGCGGCCGACCACTCGGTCTCGAGCTCTTCGACAACGGCGACCTGCTGGTCTGCGACGCCGACGCGGGACTGCTCGTCGTGCACATCGCCGACGGCTCGATCGAGACGCTGCTGACCGACCTCGACGGCGTGAAGATGCGGTTCTGCAACAACGCCGCGATCGCCAGCGACGGCACCATCTGGTTCAGCGACTCGTCCCTGCACTACGGCATCCACGAGTGGAAGGACGACTTCGTCCAGCACACCCGCACGGGCCGCCTGGTCCGTCGCGATCCGGACGGAACCGCCACCGTGGTCATCCACGACCTCGCCTTCGCCAACGGCGTCGCCCTCAGCAGCGACGAGCAGTTCGTGGCCGTGGCCGAGACGGGCGCGCGGACGGTGGTCCGCTGGTGGATCGACGGCCCCCGCCGGGACGAGCGCGACTTCCTGGTCCGCGACCTGCCCGGCTATCCCGACAACATTGCGCGGGGGAGCGACGGCCTGATCTGGGTGACCATCGCCTCCCCGAAGGACCCGGTCGTCGAGCGCCTCCAGAACGCTCCGCTCGCGATCCGCAAGCTGGTCACGAAGATCCCCGAGGCGCTCCAGCCCAAGCCGAAGCGCACGATCCGCGTGCACGCCTACGACAACACCGGCGCGCTCGTCCACGACATCGACCTGCCGGACGCCGACTTCCACATGGTCACCGGCGTCCGTGAGCACGACGGCCGGGTGTGGATGGGCAGCCTGCACGAGCCGGCGGTGGCGGTCCACGACCTGTCATGAAATAGACTCCGCGACATGGGTCATCTCGAGTCGATCACGTCGCCGCAGGACCTGCGAAAGCTCTCGGGCGCCGAGCTGGATGCACTCGCGGCCGAGATCCGCGATCTCATGATCTCCACGGTCGCGCGCACGAGCGGCCACCTCGGTCCCAACCTGGGTGTCGTCGAGCTGACGCTGGCCATCCACCGCGTCTTCGACTCCCCACGCGACCGCGTCGTCTTCGACACCGGCCACCAGGCCTACGTCCACAAGCTCGTCACCGGTCGCCACGACATCTTCGGCACGCTCCGCCAGGAGGGCGGTCTCAGCGGCTATCCGAGCCAGGCCGAGTCCGACCACGACATCGTGGAGAACTCCCACGCCTCGACCTCCCTGTCGTACGCCGACGGGCTGGCCAAGGCCTACCGCGTCAAGGGCGAGAACAGGCACGTGGTCGCCGTGATCGGCGACGGCGCCCTCACCGGCGGCATGGCCTGGGAGGCCCTGAACAACATCGCGATCGCCCGCGACTCCAAGCTCGTGATCGTCGTCAACGACAACGAGCGCTCCTACACCCCGACCATCGGCGG
>JBDSPC010000078.1:0-10725 GCA_039914485.1 Nocardioides sp. | reverse complement strand
CCTCGATGAAACCGTCGAGGTCGCCGTCGAAGACCGAGCTGGGGTTGCCGCTCTCGAAGCCGGTGCGGAGGTCCTTGACGATCTGGTAGGGGTTGAGCACGTAGTTGCGCATCTGGTCGCCCCAGCTCGCCTGGACGTCGCCGCGCAGGCCGTCGAGGTGGGCCTTCTCCTCGGCCTTCTTCAGCGCAAGGAGCTTGGCCTTGAGCACCACCATCGCGCTGGCCTTGTTCTGGAGCTGGCTCTTCTCGTTCTGGCACTGCACCACGGTGCCGGTGGGCAGGTGTGTCAGCCGGACCGCGGAGTCGGTGGTGTTGACCGACTGGCCGCCGGGGCCACCGGAGCGGTAGACGTCGACCTTGATGTCGTCGTCGTTGATCTCGATCTCGTCGGTCTGCTCGAGCACCGGCACGACCTCGACCGCCGCGAAGGACGTCTGGCGACGGCCCTGGTTGTCGAAGGGGCTGATCCGCACGAGGCGGTGGGTGCCGGCCTCGACGGACAGCGTGCCGTAGGCATAGGGCGCGTGGATGGCGAAGGTCGCGGACTTGAGGCCGGCCTCTTCGGCGTACGACGTCTCGTAGACCTCGACAGGATATTTGTGCTGCTCGGCCCACCGGATGTACATCCGCATCAGCTGTTCGGCGAAGTCCGCAGCGTCGACGCCGCCGGCGCCGGAGCGGATGCTGATGAGCGCCTCGCGGGCGTCGTACTCCCCGTTGAGGAGGGTGCGGATCTCGAGCGACTCGACGGACTTCTTGATCCGGTCGAGCTCTCGCTGGGAGTCCTCGAGGGAGGCGTCATCGCCCTCATCCTGGGCCATCTCGACCATCAGCGCGAGGTCCTCGATGCGGCCTTCGAGGCCGGTGAACTTGTCGAGCTCGCCCTGGATGGCCGACAGGCGGCCGGTGACGCGGGTGGCGTTGTCCACGTCGTCCCAGAGATCGGGCGCGGCGACCTGGTCGCCGAGGTCGGCGATGTCGTCGCGCATCTTGCCCAGGTCGAGGACCTGGCCGATGGTGCTCATGGTCGCCTGGAGCTGCTTGATCTCTTGTTCGAAGTCGGTGCCTGCCACAAGGGGCAACAGTACGGGGCCGGGGGTGGAGTAGCGAACCGCCCGGAGCCAACCGACTGGTCGGTCGACTCCGGACGGATCTGTCGGGCGGTGCGGCCCGACTTCTGCGCTCCCATCTGGGAAGGGGGAGCGAGTTCGGGCTACTTCGTGCAGAGCACCTCGGGCGTGCCCACGGCCACATAGCCCTTGGGGGCAGCCGACCCGGCCAGGTCGAAGCTGATGCGATACGCGCCGGCGATGTTCGTCTCCTGGTCCGCGATCACCTGACCGAGGGAGAGAGCGGACTGGAAGCCGACCCCTCCGTCGATCTTGAGGGCAACGGAACCGGTGCTGCCGCTCTCCGAAGAGTCGGTGAGGGCGTAGGTCGAGCGCAACGCGAGGCACTTCTTGCCGAGCGTGTACTCGATCGACGCCGGAGTGCCTGCCGTCTGGCTGACGATGCTGACGCCGTAGTTGTCGGTGGCGATCACGGCGTTGTTGACGACCACGTTGGTGGCCGGGCCACGCGAGCGGTAGCCCAACTTCTCCCAGCCGTAGACGACCAGCTCGAGCTCCTTGCTCACGCCCTTCTTGACGCTGCCCGCGGCTGGCTTCAGCACGCGGTAGAAGCGGGTGCCCGTGGCGGAGGGGTCGTCCTTGAGCACGAACTTGCCGTTGGGCTTGACCTTCGAGGTGCCGGAGACCGACCAGGTCTTCTTGCCATCCATGCGCTGCTGCAGGACGACCTTCTCGCCGGCAGCATTGGGGCTGACCTTGCCGCTGATCTTGACGGTGTCCTCCTTGGCGATTGACGTGGTCTGGCTGATCCTGGCGGACACGGAGTAGGCCGACGGCGCCTTGCGCTCGGCGGTCGAAACGTCGCTCGCGGTGGCCGTGGTGGCAACCAGTGGGGTGGCGATCAGTGCGAGACCGGCGCCGGCGGTGATGAATCGGTTCATGGGATTCCCCTGTCAATGTTGCCCTCGTGGGCCTGCTGCAAGGGGGATGCATCGGTACGCCGATTAGTTGCCGCTCATCCGGGATGCTTGGCGTAGAAGACCCTGCCGAGCCCGCGCTCCGTCTCGCGATGGGTCTCGACATAGCCGTGCCGCTCGTAGATGCGCTGGTTCTCCACCATGAACCTGGTGCGTGTAGAGACGGATGGTGTCGAAGCCTTGTTCGCCGGCCCGTCGTTCAGCGAGATCGAGCAGGATCCGGCCAAGGCCCTCCCCCTGGCGCTCCGGGGCCACCGCGATGTTGTCCAGCAGCAGGTGGTCGGTCCGGGCAACGAGCACCAGTAGCCCGGCAAGCTCATCGGCTTCGGGAGCCAGGACCCAGACCTCGTCCTCGCTCACTCGACGCGCGTAGTCGTCATCCAACGGTCCAGGGCGGATTCCGAGCCGGGTCTCGTAGCCGCCGTAGGCGCGCTCCACGAGGCGACCGATGTCGACGACGTCGCCAGTCGTTGCGCGCCGCAGTCTCAGGCCTGGCCCTTCCATGCCCGCAAGGATCGCATCGATCGGTTCTCCTGGATCGTCACCGACAGTGCTGCTGGCGCCGACAACCGCCCCTGAGGGGGTGGCGTCACGCCGCGAGCCGGACCTAGCATTGGGCCACGGTGCTACCCGGCATGCCGGGGGGCATGTCGTGACATGCCGCACCGAGCCCCACCCGCCGCCGACCTCCCCGAGAGGGCTCGGCGGCGGGTGGCTGGCGCTCAGCTGGAGAACTGTTCCGCACTCATGGTCCCTGGATCGTCACCGCGGCGGTGCTGCTGGCGCCCACGACAGGTTGGGTCGGTGCGCCCGGGATGCGCAACGGCAGGTCGACGGGGGCGCTCAGGAACACCGTGACCGAGCGGTCGAGGAAGTTCACCCGCGCGTCCACCTCGAGGCCGGGATAGGTCTGGTCCGCCCCGACCGACTGGAGATAGGCGACCACGACCTTCTCGACCGCGCCCTTCTCCTGGAGCAACCGCTCGACGTCCAGCCCTTCGCCGTACACCCCGGCAGCGCCGAGATCCGCGCCCCGCAAGGCGGCACCGTCGGCGAGGGTGTCGAGGCTCTGGCGCTGGAGGTAGGCCGCCGATGCGTTGATGACCAGCGCAATCCCCATCAGCAGCACGGTCGCGAGCCCCACGATCAGCGGGATGGTCGAGCCCCGCTCGTCGCGGCGCCTCACTCGCCGTCCTCACTCTGCTCGAGGTCGGGTACGGCGACGAACTGACCGATCGGCACGGTGTGCGTCGCGTCCAGCTTGAACGAGCGCCGCCCCTCGTCGATCATCGCCGGGAGGAACGGCAGCGCGACTCCGGACTCGATGTGGACGGTGATCAGCGAGGTCCCGGAGTGACAGTTGTCGGGGAACGGTTTGCACGAAACGTTCACCGTGCCCACCTGACCATCCCCGCCCTGGTCGAGCAGGGTCTGGTCCACCACGGCCTGGGCTCGCGCCGTGCCCGTGGCGTCGTCGGGCGCGAGGGCGTAGGCACGCGCCGCAGCGCGCGCAGCGCCATTGAGGGCGAAGGCGCCCTGCTGCACCTCGAAGACGGTGAGCACGACCCAGGTGATGGGGATGAAGAGGATCAGCCCGACCCAGCAGAACTCGACGAGCGCGCTCCCCCGCTCTCCGCGCCTGTTCACGGCGACTCGATGATCGCGTTGCCGGTGGCACGGAGCTCGATGGCCGGGCCGCCGAGGTCGAGCGCGGGCACCTGGGCGGTGATCACGACTTCGTAGGCGGGCGCACCACCGATCGTCGTGTATTCGATGTCGATGTCCTCGGCGTACTTCTCGTTGAGGGTGCCGCGGATCATCTCGGCCGTCTTGGTGGTCCCGTCCTCCGGGGTCGCTCCGACGACGGCAGCACGACGTGCCCCCTCGGCCGCGGCCGAGGACAAGGTGTTGCGCACGTGCAGCACGAGCGAGAGCTGGAGCAGACCGGCGAACAGCGGCAGCAGCACCACCAGGATCATCACGAAGTCGACGACCGCGCTGCCCCTCTCGGATCGCGAGCCGACGGTCACGGCGCCTACTTCACGGAGTCGAAGGCTCGGGTCAGGAGCGCCTTGAGCGGGTCCTCGGCAAAGGTGAAGATGACGAGCGCCAGGCCCACGGTCATCACCGTCACCATCACCCAGCCGGGCACGTCACCGCGCTCGTCACGCGGCCTCGGTGCGGCGACCAGGGCGTACAGGCGGAGCAGCTGATCGAGCGTTGCTTCTTTCATGGCTTTCCCCGTTCGAATGTTCGGACGTGCACAGCTGTGGGTGTGGACCGGTCGGCGCTCATGGCACCACCAGGCTGAGGCCGATGGCCCCCGGGAAGAACGCGAAGAGGACGGTCACCGGAAGCACCAGGAAGACGACGGGCGCCATCATCAGCACCTCCTTGCGGGCGGCGGTCTCGATCAGGTTGCGGCGGCCGGCCTCGCGGACGTCCGCGGCCTGCGCGTGCAGCACGTCGGCGAGCGGTGTCCCGCGCTCGATGGCGACCGAGACGCCGGTGGCGAAGCGCGCGACGAGCGGGAGGCCGGTGGTGGCGGCGAGCCGGTCGAACGCGGCAGCGACCGGGGTGCCGGTCCGGATCTCGGCCAGCACGCGGCCGAGATCGGCGGAGAGCTCGCCGCCGCTTCGGCGTACGACGCGATCGAGCGCAGCGACGGGGCTCTCGCCGGCGGCCACGGCGAGGGCGAGCAGCTCGGCGACGGTGGGGAACTCGTTGATGATCTGGCGCTCGCGGTTGGTCGCCTGCGAGCTGAGCCGGTTGTCGCGGGCCATCACCCCGAAGACGAAGCCGACCGCGCACAACAGGAGCGAGCTGATCGGGTCGACCGTCCCCGACAGTGCCTTGAGGAGGCCGTAGGCGGCGACGAACCCGAAGCATCCGAGCCCCCAGAGCACCTGCTCGATCCGGAACTCGTGCACCGACTTGTGGATCGCTGCCCTCTCCAGCCGGCGTCTCACCGAGGTCGACCCGCCCAGGACCTTCTCGACCAGGTCAGCGGCCGAGCGGAGGAACGGTCCGAAGATGCCTGCCGCCGCCGCGGTCGGCGAGGACGAGGTGACCTTGAGAGACGGCGTTCGGCCGACCTGCGGCAGGTCGCGGACGTAGGGCAGGACCCGCAGGGCGAGCTGGGGGCGCCGGATGACCAAGATCCTCGCGGCGATCACGAGGATCCCGCCGGCCGTCGCCGCTCCCAGGATCGCGCCCCACAGCGTCGCACTCATGCGGGGTCCCTGCGGCGTTGTTCGGAGGAGCGAAGCGGAGGAGAAGAACGTCGTGGAGTGCTCATGCCAGGATCCGCCGCTCCACGGGCAGCCGGCCGATGCGCATCATGAGGCGGTAGGCGCCGAGACAGAGCACGGCGCCGATCGTCAGCACGACGACACCGGCACCGGACGAGTAGGCCGTGACCGAGCCCGACTGGAACGACATCAGCAGCAGCACGGCCCACGGCGCGGCGACGGCCAGGCGGGCGCCGTTGACGGTCCAGGCCTGTCGCGACTCCATCTCGGAGCGGGTGCGGGCCTCGTCGCGGAGGTAGCCCGACAGGTTGCGCAGCAGGCGCCCGAGCTCTCCGCCGCCGACCTCACGAGCGATCCGCAGTCCCTCGACGACGCGGTCGCCGACGGGGTCGGCGAGGCGGACCTTGAGCCGGTCGAGGGACTCGTGGAAGCGGCCGGTCACCTGGTAGTCGAGGGCGAACTGGTCGAAGGAGTCGCGCAGCGCCTCGGGTCCGTTGGTGCCCAGAGCGGCCAGGGCGTCGGGCAGCGACAGTCCGGCGCGTACGGCGCTGGCGAGGTTGTCGACGGCATCGGGCCACACCTCCGCGAACTCGCGCTGCCGCTTGGCTGCCCGCTGCTTGACCACGGCGATGGGCGTGTAACCAGCCATCAGTGCGAAGGCGATCGCCACCGGGATCGTGTTCGAGACGGCCTGGATGACGACGAAGGCGACCACGGCGAAGACCAGGCACAGGGCGGTCAGGCTCGCGACCGAGACGTCGCCGAGCCCGGCCCGTGCCAGCAGCTGTCGCCCGCGACCGCCACCCGGCTTGGGCGGCTTGGGGGTGTGCGGGAGGAAGAAGGCCGACCAGATGAGCACGAGGCCAAGCCCGAGACCCAGCCCGACGAGCGCTCCCATCAGCGGGCCTCGTTGAGGATGCGGTGCAGGTCGATGCCGATCCGCTCGAACCGCTCGAGTCGTGCAGGCATCCCGGCGCTGCGACGCAGCTCGCCGCCGACGCGCTCGAAGAGTGGCTCCACCTCGATGATGTCGTTCTCCACCCGTCCCGGCACCGAGACGATCTCGTTGACGCGGCGCACGCCCTGCGCGTCGATGCCGAGGTGGACGACAAGGTCGACCGAGCTCGCGACGGTCGGCACCACGAAGCGGGCGGAGATGTTCTCACCGGCCAGCAACGGCAGGGTGCACATCTTCACCAGCGCCTCCCGCGCACTGTTGGCGTGCAGGGTGCACATGCCCGGGAGACCGGCGTTGAGCGCGAGCAGCAGGTCGAGGCACTCCTCGGCGCGGACCTCTCCGACGATGACCCGGCTGGGTCGCATCCGCAGGGCTTCCTTGACGAGGTCACGCAGCTGGATCTCGCCAGTGCCCTCGAGACCTGCCTGCCTCGTCTGCATGGGCACCCAGTCGGGGTGGTTGAACTGGAGCTCGAAGACTTCCTCGGCCGACACGACCCGATCCCCGCCCGGGATCGAGGACGCGAGGCAGTTCAGGAACGTCGTCTTGCCCGCCTGGGTGCCGCCCGCGACCAGGATGTTCAGCCCGGCCCGGATCGCGGCGTCGAGGAACGTCGCTGCCTGCGCCGACATGCTGCCGAGCTCGACCAGGTCGTCGAGTCGTCGGGCGCGGACGACGAACTTGCGGATGTTGACGGCCGAGAACCCACGACTGATCCCCTCGAGGACCACGTGCAGCCAAGGAGGTACCGTTTAGAGGGCATGTCCCCTGGAGGAGCCGATGACACTACGAGCGGCGCTGTACTTGCGCATCTCAGAGGACCGTTCTGGCGAAGAGCTCGGCGTAACTCGTCAACGAGAAGACTGTCTCAAGTTAGCTGAACTCCGTGGCTATTCGGTGATTGAGACATGCCGGGACAACGACGTAAGCGCTCTCACTACCAAAACCCGGGACGGCTTCGAGCGCATCCTCGAGTTGATTCAATCCGGTCAGATCGATGTCGTGATCTCTTGGACCTTCGAGCGCCTCTTGAAGACCCGTCGTGACCAGATGCGGTTCATGGAACTAGGCCAAAGCCACAGCACCGTGCTTGCTCTAGTCCGCGGCTCCGACTTCGACATGAGCACCGCCAACGGTCGAATGCTTGCGGACATAGTCGCCTCGACCGCACGCAATGAGACCGAACTCAAAAGCGAGCGGCAGGTTCGCGCTTACCGCCAGCAAGCAGAAGCAGGGAAGCCCCACTTCGTCTCGCGGCCGTACGGTTACGAAAGGAATGGCCAGGTGGTAGAGACTGAGGCCGCCGTCCTGAACCAGATGGCTCGGCACTTCCTCATCGGCTGGTCCACGACCGAGATCACAACGTGGCTCAACGACAACGAGATACCTGCCGCGTCCGGCGGCCACTGGTCCCGCCGGGTGGTGAAGGATCACTTGCTAAGCAAGCGCAACGCCGGGATCCGGGTCTACAAAGGACACGAATTCCCAGGTACGTGGACTCCAATCTTCCCGAAAGACCTGCATGCCCGGCTCGTCTCGGAGTGGCAGCGCCGCCACGGTAATGGGAAGCGTGCCCGGTCGGACAACCGTCGATATCTGCTCACCGGACTGCTCTACTGCGGCAGGTGCGGCTCGAAGATGATGGGGTCCGCGCACAACGACCGCCCTGGTGGGCCGGTCCGTGACAAGTACCGTTGCGTGCCGGGCGATCTGAAGCGCGGCTGCGGCAACCTCATGAGGGTCGCCGTCACAATCGACCATCTTGTTAGCGAGTCAGTGCTGTACCGCCTCGACACCCCCGAGATGAAAGCCCTGCTAGTCGCCCAGGAGTCCCGAGCCGCCGAAATCGACCCGCTCCGGCAGAGGGAAGCCGCGTTTCGTGCCCGACTGGAGGAGTTCGAGCAGGAGCGCACCGACGGTCTGCTTAACCGCGACGAGTACTTCCGGCTGCGCGACGGCGTCCTCGATCGCTTGAAGATCGTCGAGGTCGAGCTGTCGGCGCTCTACTCGTCCGAACAGGCCCAGGCGCTCCTGTCACCCATCACTACGCTTCGTGAGGCTTGGGGAGCCAACCCCATATCCTGGCGACGCAGGCTGTTAAGCCTCGTGATCGAGCGAATCGACGTCGAGGCCGACAGCTCAAGGCCGAACTACTACGTCGACGGCACTCGCTACAAATTCAACCCCAATTGCGTCAAGATCACTTGGCGACACTGACAACGGCCCTAGCTCGACGTCACTTCGAGTTGAGAGAGCGATGCTCATGATGCGCGCGCGATTGTCCAGCCACCGCGGCCCGGGCTCACCCGCCCCTGACCACTAGGGCGATCTGTTGTGTCCAGCGTTGGGGGCTTGCGGAAGTACTGCGGATCCATAAGAGCGACGATCGCGTGAAGAGTCTGGCGATCTCGCACCCGTAGCGGCACGTTGCTCGCTTCCGTACTGCGCTCGACGAACTGCGACAAGCAGAAGCCGTCCCGACGCCCATGATGGGGTTTCGCTCGAGGTGAGTCCGACACTCGCTCGATCCCCCAGCCGTCTGAGGTGACAGGCTCGGTGGCGGTCCGTTCTGGGTTAGCACGGGTGTGCATGGCCAAGACCTTGGTACCTGAAGTCGGACAGCCGGCGGCGCCGCCAGTCGACCGCGTCCCTGTGGCAGTGAGGGGACTGATCGGCGACGGCGTGACTGGTCGGGATCCGGCCTTCACGGAATGGGCCGTGCGACGCCAGTACAGCGTTCTCGGTTTGCTCGTTGACCTGGACTCTAGTTCGAGGTCCATCAGTCATGAATCGAAGACCGACCCAGTTCGTTGCCATGCCGGGAGAAGCAACCGCCATAGGGGCAAATCGGACACCAGAGCGGCGGACTGCGGGTGGCCGTGAAGGTCAACCGCCGGCCGGCTCGGCCTTTGTCATGGTCAGTCACTTGAGTCCACTGACCTACACGTTTCTCAGCGGTGAGACGAAGGACTCGAAACCGAGCTTCCTATCAGCAAGTCCCGGATATGGCGCGCGGCGTCCTCATACAGGGCGAGGCCCGACGGCCGGGATGTGTCGCTCTCGACGTCGGTGAGGGATGTGCCCCGACGGTGATTCGAGCCTGCGACCTGTCGGTCCAGGCGATGAACCCGACACCGAAGCCCCTGACTCCCCCTACACGGTCAACCGGTACGAGGCGTTCTACGGCACGCTCGTGCTGACCCCCACCGACCCCTCGGAGGGTTGGCGCGTCACCTATGCGCCGTCTTGGAAGCAGCGCCCGGACGTAGTTGGTGTGGCATCGGGGCGAACGCTGTCGCGAAGCCAGAGCAGCCAGCGACTCGCTCCTCCTGCATCGAACACCGTCGGTGAACAACTCGAACCAACAACCCTGCGCTGCCGCTCCGAGCACGCTGAGCGGTCGACACCCGTTGACAGTTTCTGCCGGTAAATGGCACTGACCTGCGCAAACACTGGAATCTCATGCTGTCGCGCTGGCGATGATTGACAGCCATTGACAGAGTTTCTGGCCTGTCTGTGGACACCTTCGAGTTGGCGAGAAGGCACTCCTCTCGTCTCAACGTGGTCGACGAGAACGTCGGATGCGACACCTGGAGACATGGCGCGTGCCGCACTGACGCCCGACCTCGGATCATCACGGTCTACGGGCTCAGCACCAGAGCCCGAAGAGGTAGAAGTCCTCAGCGCAGGGCCGGCACATCCTCGAACCTCCAGGCTGTGACGGAAGTTCGCCGCCACACACACCACATTGTTTGAGGTCCCGGCGACGGTCGTATGCAGCACGCAGGCATTGCCACGGGCGGAGCATGACGTTTCGCTGATCTCCTCCCATTCCGTAGTGCCGGCACCCGTCTACGGGCGGGGCCGCCAATACCAATTCCGTTCGCAATTCACCGCTGGAGGCGGCTTTCACGCCGTCTCCTCCTCGCCCACCAATCGCCCGCTCAACCGTCTCCACACAGCATTCAGAGAGGCGGTGGTGCGTTCGGCGCCGATGGTGGTGTCGTCGCCGTGGCCAGTGTGGACCACCGTGTCCTCGGGAAGTTCCAAGAGGTGTGCCCGAATCGAGTCCACGATCATGTCGGCGTCGCTGAACGAGCGACCAGTCGCGCCTGGTCCGCCCTTGAACAGGGTGTCCCCCGTGAACACGCAGCCCAACTCAGGCGCATGGAAGCAGACCGCACCAGGCGCGTGACCGGGGGTGTGCAGCACCCGGAGGGCGATTCCGGCGACCCGGATCTCCTGTCCATGTCGGAGATCGACGTCCCAGACCTCGAGCGGGTGGGTCAACTGCCAGACCGGTGCCTCATCCGGATGCATGGCGATCGGGGCGCCGACCCGCTCCCGCAGGGCC
Organism: Nocardioides sp.; assembly: GCA_039914485.1. Lineage (GTDB taxonomy): Bacteria > Actinomycetota > Actinomycetes > Propionibacteriales > Nocardioidaceae > Nocardioides. Next base: position 116 of record JBDSPC010000078.1, on the reverse strand, counting down.
GGCGCCACGCGCACGTGGTCGTCGTGGGCGTGGGTGCACAGGATCGCCTTGACGTTGCGCCCGGCCACCACCGCGAGGATGTCGTCGACCGAGTGCGGCGCATCGATGACGATGCA
>JBDSPC010000011.1:0-5509 GCA_039914485.1 Nocardioides sp. | reverse complement strand
GCGAAGAACGGCAGGTAGGTCAGCTTCACGCCCTCGCGGGCCAGGAAGTCGGCCTTCACGCTCTCGCGCAACCGCGCGACGTTGGTCACGTCGACCTCCATCACCTGGGTGAGCTGCGCGGTCGTCCGCAGTGAGCCGACCATCCGCTCGGCGATGATCTTGCGCAGTCGCGACACCTTCTCGGTGGTGCCCCGCAGCGTCGAGGGCGACGCCCCGGCGGCGGCAGGAGCAGCAGGCTGTACGGCGCCCGCCGGAGCAGCAGCGACGGCCGGTGCGGCCGCGGGAGCCGGGGCAGCCTTGGCCGCGGCAGCGTCGAGGATGTCCTGCTTGCGGATGCGACCACCGACACCGGTGCCCGTCACGGCGGCCAGGTCGATCCCGTGCTGGGACGCCATCTTGCGCACCAGCGGGGTGACGTAGGAGCTCTGGTCGTCGGTGGCGGTCGGAGCCGGGGCGGCCGCAGCCGGGGCAGGGGTCGCGGCGGCCGGAGCAGCGGGAGCCGCGGCAGCAGGTGCTTCGGCGGGCTTCTCCTCGGCGGGAGCCTCGGCGGCAGGTGCTTCGGCGGGCTTCTCCTCGGCCGGAGCCTCGGCGGCAGGTGCTTCGGCGGGCTTCTCCTCGGCGGCGGGTGCCGCGGCCGGGGCGGCGTCGCCCGAACCGATGGTGGCCAGCTCGGCGCCGACCTCGACGGTCTCGTCCTCCTGGACCTTGATCTCCAGCAGCTTGCCGGCGACCGGGGAGGGGATCTCGGTGTCGACCTTGTCGGTGGAGACCTCGAGCAGCGGCTCGTCGACGGCCACGTCGTCGCCGACCTGCTTGAGCCAGCGGGTGACGGTGCCCTCGGTCACGGACTCCCCGAGTGCGGGCAGCGTGACGGAGGTGGACTCGCCACCACCACCGGCGGGCTTCTCCTCGGCGGCGGGTGCAGCCTCCGCAGCGGGTGCGTCCGCGGCGGGTGCAGCCTCCGCGGCGGGTGCAGCCTCGGCAGCGGGCGCCTCCTCGGCAGCGGGCGCCTCTTCGGCGGGTGCTTCCTCAGCAGCAGGCGCGTCGTCGGAGCCGCCACCCTCGCCGGCCTCACCCACGACGGCCAGCACGGCGCCGACCTCGACCGTGTCGTCCTCGTTGGCCCGGATCTCCAGCAGCGTGCCGGCGACGGGCGAGGGGATCTCGGTGTCGACCTTGTCGGTCGACACCTCGAGCAACGGCTCGTCGACGGCCACGGTGTCGCCGACCTGCTTGAGCCAGCGGGTGACGGTGCCTTCGGTGACGGATTCGCCGAGGGCGGGGAGGGTGACTTCGGAGGCCATTCGGATTCCTTCGCTCGCGTAGTGAGTGGTGGTGATCAGGAGTGGGCGTGCAGGGCCTTGCCGGCGAGCGCGAGGTGCGCCTCACCGAGGGCTTCGTTCTGGGTGGGGTGCGCGTGGATGAGGGGCGCGACGTCGTCGGCGTGCGCCTCCCAGTTGTAGATCAGCTGGGCTTCGCCGATCAGCTCGCCCACCCGGTCGCCGACCATGTGCACGCCGAGCACCGGGCCGTCCTTGAGGCCGACCAGCTTCACGAAGCCGGCGGTCTGCAGGATCTGGCTCTTGCCGTTGCCGCCGAGGTCGTAGGTGATGGTGGTGATGTCGTCGCCGTACACCTCCCTGGCCTTCGCCTCGTCCAGGCCGACCGATGCGATCTCGGGGTGGGAGTAGGTGACGCGCGGGATGCCGGCCTCGTCGATCGGCGTCGGGTCGAGCCCGGCGATCTCCTCGGCGACGAAGATGCCCTGCTGGAAGCCGCGGTGGGCCAGCTGCAGGCCGGGCACGATGTCGCCGACGGCGAAGACGCCCTCGACATTGGTGCGGCAGCGTTCGTCGGCGAGCACGAAGCCGCGCTCCATGGCGACGCCCTGCTCCTCGTAGCCCAGGCCCTGGGTCGACGGGCCGCGGCCGACCGCGACGAGCAGCAGCTCGGCCTCGATCACACTCTGCTCGCCATTGGCACCCTCGACGGTCACGGCGACGCCGGAGTCGGTGGTCTTCACGCTCTGGAACGGCGTGCCGGTGCGGAAGTCGATCCTGCGCTTGCGGAAGGCCCGCTCGAGCGCCTTCGAGGACTGCTCGTCCTCGGCCGCGACGAGCCGGGGGAGTGCCTCGATGATGGTGACCTTTGCGCCGAAGCTCGCCCACACGCTCGCGAACTCGCAGCCGATGACGCCGCCGCCGAGCACGATCACCGACGCGGGCACCCGGTCGAGCTCGAGCGCGTGCTCGGAGGAGATGACGCGCTCGCCGTCGAGCTCGAGCCCGGGCAGCGACTTGGAGTAGGAACCGGACGCCAGGACCAGGCTCTTCCCGGTGTACGTCGCCGCGCCCACCGTCACGGTGCGCGGACCGGTCACGCGCCCCTCGCCCTCGATGACCGTGATCCCGCGGGACTTGATCAGTCCGGTGAGGCCCTTGAAGAGCCGCGAGACGACGCCGTCCTTGTAGGAGTTGACGCCCGCCATGTCGATGCCCTCGAGAGTGGCGCTCACCCCGAACTTCGAGGCGTCGCGCGCCGAGTCGGCGACCTCCGCTGCGTGCAGCAGGGCCTTGGTCGGGATGCAACCGACATGGAGGCAGGTGCCACCGAGGTTGCCCTTCTCGACCAGGCCCACGGTGAGTCCGAGCTGTGCCGCGCGGAGGGCACACGCGTAGCCGCCGGACCCAGCGCCGAGAATGAGTACGTCGAAGTTGCCGTCGGTCACGCGCCCATCCTTGCACTTCTCGTGATGCTGTCCACACCGGGTGCGTACCGGCCAGTTACCCGATTCCTACGACATGACAGGCACAATGTCGGCATGGGACTGCTCGACAGATTTCGCCGATCCGGGCGCGTGCGCCGACCTGCACGTGATGGCTTCCGCAACGGCTCGACGACGGTGCGGGCCTCGGACAGCCAGGATGCCGCTCACCTCACCGAGTTCGTGACCATGCGTCGCGGCGTCGAAGGCTTCGTCGAGCCGCGCACCGCGGTCAGCGACGTGACGCTGCTACTCGTCGCGCACGACGGCGAGTGGACCAGGCGTCGTGTCCCGAGCGTCCAGTGGGCGCACACGTTTGCCAACAAGCACCAGGTGCCGTCGTACGACGCCGCCGTCGTCGGCATCCCGCAGCGGATGCGCGACTACAACAGCCGCAAGAAGGCCGGCGGGATCTAGCCGGCGGCCAGCGACTTCGCGTACTCCACGATCGTGGTGACGCCGAAGCCGGTGGCGCCGGACGGGACGTGGCCGTAGGGCCCGCCCGTGTTGATCTCCTTGCCCGCGATGTCGAGGTGCGCCCAGGGCAGGCCGGCGGTGAACTCGCGCAGGAAGGCCGCGGCCATCAGGCCGCCGCCCCAGCGGACCCAGTCGTGCTGGAGCAGGTCGGCCACCTTCGAGGCCTTGATCCGCTCCGACATCTCCTCGGGGATCGGCATCTGCCAGTGCTGCTCACCCGCGTGTGCGCCGGCCGCGAGCACGGCATCGACGATCTCCTGCGAGCCGAGCACGGCGCCGACCTTGTCGCCGAGTGCCAGCTGGAGGTGACCGGTGAGGGTTGCGACGTCGACGATCACGTCGGGTGACTCCTCGGTCGCGAGCACCAGCGCGTCGCCGAGCAGCATCCGGCCCTCGGCATCGGTGTTGGCGATCTCGACGGTGGTGCCGCCGTACATCGTGACCACGTCACCGGGCCGGAACGACGAACCGGACACCATGTTCTCGGCCATCGGCGCGAACGCCGTGACCTTGATCGGCAGTCCGAGCTGGGCGATGGCGAGGGTCGCGGCGATGACGCAGGCCGCGCCGCCCATGTCGCCCTTCATCCCGACCATGGTCGCGGCGGGCTTGATGGTGAGGCCGCCCGAGTCGAAGGTGACGCCCTTGCCGACGAGCGCGAGGTGGGTGGTGGCGTCCTTGGGGGACCAGGTCAGCTTCGCCAGGCGCGGCTTCGCGTCCGACCCGTTGCCGACCGCCAGCGTGCCACCCAGGCCGCGCTCGGTCAGGGTGTCGTGGTCCCAGATCTCCAGCGCGACCTTGGGGGCTCCGCGGCCCTTGGTCACGACGCGGTGCGCCTCGGAGACGGCCTCGGCGAACCCGGCCGGCGTCAGGTGGCCGGGCGGCTCGTTGACCCAGTCGCGGACCAGGCGGACGGCGTCGGCCACCACCTGCGCCTCCTGGAAGGCGCTGACTGCCTCGGCCTTGCGGGCGATCGGGCTGAGCACGACGACGTCGCCCGGCCCTGCTGAGTCCTTGTTCTTCGTCGGTGCGCTCTTGTGGGCCGTGTAGGTGTAGCCGCCGAGCAGGTGGCCCTGGGTCACGGCGTCGACGAGGACGGGCGTGTCGGCGGGGAGCGCGATCGCGACCGACGCGGCGTTCGGGACGCTGCGCGCAGCGACGCCGGCAGCGCGGCGTACGGACGTGTCGTCGGGCTCGGAGCCGAGACCGACCAGGACCAGCAGCTGCGCGTTGATGACGCCGTTGGCGGGCAGCCGCACCGACTCGCCGGGCTTGCCGGTCACCCCGAGGGAGGAGAGGAGCGGAGCCCACTTGCGGCCCCAGGCCTGGGCGACGTCGGCGCCCGCCTCGCACACGACGGGGCCCTTGTCGGTGGCGAGGACGCCGACCACGACGGCCTCCGCCCGGGTCTTGGCGGGGCTGGCACTGCGCAGCGTGTACGTCGTCGTCACGCTGGCACTTTAGGTCAGGCTGGGAGGCCCGGGCGCTGCGGTAGGTTTCGGAGCATGGCTGACGCGACCCTCAAGCAGTCCCCACTGCACGACCGCCACACCGCTCTCGGTGCGAAGTTCGCCGAGTTCGGTGGCTGGTCCATGCCCCTCGAATATCCCGCCGGCGTGGTCAAGGAGCACACCACCGTCCGTGAATCGGTGGGCATCTTCGACGTCAGCCACCTCGGCAAGGCGATGGTCAGCGGACCGGGCGCCGCCGACTTCGTCAACGCGACGTTGTCGAACGACCTGGCCAAGATCGAGCCCGGCAAGGCGCAGTACACCCTGTGCTGCGACGCCGCGACCGGCGGCATCGTCGACGACCTGATCGCCTACTACCAGGACGACGAGCACGTGCTGCTCGTCCCCAACGCCGCCAACACTGCCGAGGTCGTACGCCGCCTGCAGGCCGAGGCTCCCGAGGGTGTCTCGGTCAAGAGCCACCACGAGGAGTACGCCGTCCTCGCCGTCCAGGGCACGAACTCCGACGAGGTCCTGCGGCGCGTCGGCCTGCCGGTCGGCCACGAGTACATGTCCTTCGTCGAGGCGCAGCTGCCCGACCTGCTCGGCTCCGAGGTCGGTGTCGTGGTGTGCCGCACCGGCTACACCGGCGAGCGCGGCTACGAGCTGATCGCCAGCAACGACGCCGCCGGCCCGCTGTGGGACGCGCTGCTCGCGGCCGGCGAGGAGTTCGGGATGCTGGCGTGCGGGCTCGGGTCGCGCGACACGCTGCGCACCGAGATGGGCTACCCGCTGCACGGCCAGGACATCACCATCG
>JBDSPC010000532.1:0-12463 GCA_039914485.1 Nocardioides sp. | reverse complement strand
AGATCGACGCGGTCGTCAACGAGAAGTGGGGCGCGGAGCTCGGCATCCCCACCGACAACGCGATGCTGATCAACACCGGCGACAACTCACCGCGGTTCGTGATGGAGGACCTGAAGAAGATCGTCGGCGACGACGCGGCGGTCTCGATCCTCGGCCCCGACCTCGACCCGGGTGCGGAGCAGATCGCGGTGCTGACCGGCGGCTCGGTGGCCTCGGCCGTCGGGACGTTTCGCTACACGGTGCTCGGCGGCGGACGGATCGCGCCGGAGCAGTCGTGGGTGACGGCCAACATCCGCACCGAGCCGGTGCCGATCCTGGGCAACGTCACCTGCCACAAGGTGATCTTCCCGCAGCTGCGAGCGGCACTGATCGACATCCAGACCGCCGGGCTCGCCGACGAGATCCACCCGGGGGAGTACGCCGGTTGCTACTACCCGCGCTACATCGCCGGCACCCAGCAGCTCTCGCTGCACTCCTTCGGCATCGCGCTCGACCTCAACGTGCCGGGCAACCAGCGCGGCACCTTCGGGGAGATGAACCGCGCCGTCGTCGAGATCTTCAAGAAGTGGGGCTTCGCGTGGGGCGGCGACTGGGGCTACACCGACCCGATGCACTTCGAGATGAACCAAATTGCCACCCCGGAGTAGCTCACCCCGAGTGACGGCCGTGGCCGGACAGAGGAGAAGGCGTTGACCCTGATTCCGCTCAATGACCTCGGCCGAGGTCTGGTCCAGGAGCGCGAGGCACTGCTGGCGGCAGTCAGGTCGGTGCTCGACTCGGGCTGGTTGGTGCACGGTCCGTTCCACTCGAAGTTCGAAGCCACGCTCGCTGAGTATGTCGGCGCAGCGGAGGCGATCGGGGTCGGCAACGGCACCGATGCACTCGAGCTCGCGATGCGGGCGACCATGCCTCCAGGTCGCGATGTCGTCGTCACCGCGGCGAATTGCGGCGGATACGCCACGACAGCGGCTCGACAGGCGGGGTACGGCGTCGTCTATGCAGACATCGACGAAGCAACCCTGTGCATCGACGCAACGGCCCTGTCCGAGGTTCTCATCGACCGGGTGGGCGTGGTGGTGGTGACCCATCTCTACGGCCGCGCGGCCGACGTCGCGGCCGTCAACGCCCTGTGTCGGGATCGCGGGATCTCGGTGATCGAGGATTGCGCCCAGGCGATCGGTGCCGCTACTGCGGCCGGCCCGGTCGGGGGCCTGGCCGATGCCGCGGCCTTCTCGTTCTACCCGACGAAGAACCTGGGTGCCGTGGGGGACGGGGGTGCGGTCACGACGAACGACCCGGGAACGGCCGCGAAGGTGCGCGAGCTGCGCCAGTACGGCTGGTCGCGGAAGTACACCGTCGCTCACCGGGGCGGGCAGAACTCGCGACTCGATGAGCTCCAGGCCGCGGTCCTGCTGCTGCGGCTGCCCACCCTGCGGGAGAAGAACGAGCGGCGCCGTAGCATCGTGGCCCGCTATGCGGAGCGTGCGAGCTCACGCCTGCGAATCGTCAGCACGGACGACGCGGGATATGTGGGTCACCTGGCGGTCGTGGTCACGCCGGACCGCGAGGAGCTCGTAGAGCACTTGCGATCGGCACAGGTTCAGTCGGACGTCCACTACCCCGTGCCGGATCATTGGCAACCCGCCTACGCCGACGAGTATGCGGGGGTATCACTGCCCGTCACCGAGAGAATGGCCGGGCAGATCCTGTCTGTCCCCGTGTTCCCGGAACTGCATGATGATGAGGTTGAGCAGGTGTGTCGTGCCCTTGAATCCTTTTGAGGACGTCGCTGACGCTGCGGGTGTGAAGTTCTCCGTGGTCGTGCCCGTCTACGGAAATGCGAGCACCCTCGAGACCCTGATATCCCGCCTGTCCGTCGTGGCCGGCCGGCTGGACGGTCCTCTCGAGATCGTCTTCGTCGTCGATGCCTCTCCCGACGATTCCCTCGCGATCCTGCGGCGCCTGCTGCCGGTCGCGGCCGTCCCGACCCAGCTCGTCGTCCATTCGCGCAACTTCGGGTCCTTCGCGGCGATCCGGACCGGGCTGATGGCTGCCAGCGGTGAGTACATCGCGGTGATGGCGGCCGATCTCCAGGAGCCACCCGAGCTCATGGAAGAGTTCTTCGCGGCACTCGCTGACGACACACATGACGTGGCCGTCGGCCGCCGTGTCTCGCGCGCAGACCCCGCGATGAGCTCGGCGATGAGTCGGCTTTTCTGGGGGACCTATCGGCGGCTCATCAATCCCGACATCCCGCCCGGCGGCGTCGACGTCTTTGCCGTGTCGAAGCCGGCGGCCGATGAGCTCCTCCGACTCCACGAGTCGCACTCGAGCCTCATCGGACTGCTCTTCTGGATCGGCTACGACCGCGTCGAAGTCCCCTATGACCGTCTCGAGCGACCGGACGGCACGTCGGGTTGGACCATGCGCAAGCGCACGCGCTATCTCCTCGACAGCGTCTTCTCGTTCACCGACATTCCCATCAGTCTGCTGAGCACGGTTGGCGTGCTGGGTGCGATCACCACCGTGGTCGTCGCGGTGATCGTGTTCGGCACGTGGGCGATGGGCGGCATCAACGACGTGGGATACACGCCGCTGATGCTGGTGCTGTTGTTCTCCACCTTCAGCCTGCTGTCGGGCCTGGGGGTCGTCGGCTCCTACGTATGGCGGACGTATGAGAACAGCAAGGCGCGGCCCTGGGCGATCCCCATCTCGCGCGAAAGATTTGGCGGCAAGTAAATGGCGAGGAGTGTTCAGCGGTGACGCATTTTGCCCACCCACAGGCCCTGTGTGAGACCGCGAACGTCGGTGCAGGCACCCGCATCTGGGCTTTCGCGCACGTCCTTCCTGGCGCCGTGATCGGGGCCGACTGCAACATCTGCGACCACGTCTTCATCGAGAACGACGTCACCGTGGGAGATCGCGCGACGATCAAGTGTGGCGTCCAGCTGTGGGACGGGCTGTCCGTCGGGAACGACGTCTTCATCGGGCCGAACGCAACGTTCACCAACGACAAGCGTCCGCGCAGCAAGCAGTATCCGCAGAGCTACGCGAAGACTCGCCTCGACGACGGGGCGTCGATCGGCGCCGGGGCGGTCATCCTGCCGGGCGTGCGGATCGGTCGCGACGCCATGGTCGGCGCCGGGGCCGTGGTCACCCGCGATGTCCCCGCGCACGCGATCGTCGTCGGCAACCCGGCGCGGATCACCGGCTACGCGCGACCCCAGGATGCCCCGGAACAGACCCCCGTCGAGGTCGTCCAGGGGGGCTCGATCTCGGGTTCCGAGGTGCTGATTTCCGGTTCGAAGGTGATGCCGGTCCGGGTGGCGTCCGACCTCCGCGGCTCGCTGGCCGCGGTGGAGTTCGATGAGGGATTCCCCTTCTCGCCCACCAGGTTCTTCGCGGTCTTCGGTGTGCCGTCGAGCGACGTGCGCGGGGCGCACGCACATCGCGTGTGCGAGCAGTTCCTGGTGTGCCTGCAGGGTGCGGTGACCTGCCTCGTGGACAACGGCACGGAGCGTCGCCAGATCCGGCTCGATCGCCCGGACATCGGTCTCTACGTGCCGCCGATGGTGTGGGGCACGCAGTTCCAATATTCCGCGGACGCGGTGCTCGGGGTCTTCGCCTCGCACCCCTACGACGACGGGGACTACATCCGCGAGTACGAGGACTATCTGGCGCTGGTGTCGCGGTAGAAGGCGGTTCGGTCGCCCGTGGCTCAGTCGCGCATCGGGTGCGCGAGCTCGTCGGCCGGCAGCTTGGCCCACAAGGTCGCGACGACCGCGACGACGAGTGGAACGGTGCCGGCGATGTAGAAGGTGTTGCGCAGCCCGATGACGTCGGACACCGGACCGGCCAACGCCATCGAGACCGGCATCAGCGAGATGCTGACGAAGAAGTCGAGGCTCGCGACGCGACCCAGCAGCTCGGGCGGCACCCGGCGCTGGAGCAGGGTGCCCCAGATGACCATCGGCGCCGAGAACAGCGCACCCATCACCAGGGCGGCCGCGACCACGACCCACACGCTCTCGGCGAGCGCGATCGCGATGAACGGCAGGCAGGCGAGGCCCCAGCCGAGGTTCATCAGGGTCAGGTAGCGGCGCGGCATCCGGATCGACGCCAGCGCCAGCGAGCCGAGGGCACCGCCGATGCCGAAGGCCGCCAGGACGTAGGAGTGGTCGTCCGGGCCGCCGCCCAGCTTGTCCTTGATCAGGAACGGGACCAGCACCTCGAGCGGGCCCATCATCACCAGGATCATCAACGACGCGAAGATCAGCGTGGCCAGCAGCCACGGCGTGCGCATCATGTAGGCGAAGCCCTCGCGCATGTCGGAGAACGCCGACCGGATCGGGTGCTGCGCGTGCGCCTCGTCGAGGGTACGGCGAATGGGGGTCTGTGGGACCTTGGCGAGCACCACCAGTGCGATCGCACTCGAGGCCGCGGCAACCGTGAACGCGGTGCCGGGCGAGTGGGCGCCGACCACGACACCGGCCACCGCGGGACCGATGGCCTGCCCGATCGTCGGGCGCACCATCCCCTCGAACCCGTTGACGGCCTGCAGGTCGGACTCGGGGATCAGCGCCGGCAACCAGGCGGAGTAGGCGGGGTAGTAGAACGCCATGCCCATGCCGGTCACGAACGTGACGCACGCCAGCACCCACACCGCATTGAGGTCGGCGGAGGACAGGAACGCCACCAGCGTCATCGCCACCAGCTCGACGAGCGCGACGGTGAGCAGGATCAGCTTCTGCGGCACCCGATCGGCGACGACTCCGGCCAGCAGCGCCGGGATGAGCACGCCGATGGCGCTGGCCGTCATCACCGTGGAGAGCTGTCCCGGACCACCGTCGAGACGGATCACCTCCCAGACCAGCGCGACGATCCAGACCCCGCTCGCGAACGAGCTCGCGGCCAGCGCGAGCGCGAGCCACCGATAGGCCGGGGTCCGGAAGGGCGTCAGGGCACGGGGGAGTCGCCGTCCGACCTGTTGGTCACCGACGACGTCGCGCAGCTGGTCGGTGATCGGATCCCCCATGCCGTCCAGTGTGGCGGGTGGCACCGACATCGGGCCATCGGATTTGGTGGTCATGGGTTCAGGCTGCGAGTTCACGTGGACGTGAGGTCAAGGACTGCCGCTAGCCTCGGGCCATGCGCGCCGTACAAGTCGAGACGACCACCGGACCTGCCGACCTCAAGGTCAACGACATCCCCGAGCCGACGCCCGGCGCGGATGACGTGCTGGTCGAGGTGCACAGCGTGGGCGTCTCCTTCCCCGACCTGCTGCTGAGCCGCGGCGAATACCAGATGAAGCCGGAGCCGCCGTTCAACCTCGGCGTCGACTTCGCCGGGGTCGTGCGCGACCCGGGCAGCAGCGACTTCACGACCGGTCAGCGCGTGGCCGGTGTCGCCGGCTGGGGCAACGCGGCCGAGGTCGTCGCGTCGCCGAAGATCTGGACCTTCCCGCTGCCGGACGCGATGTCGTTCGACGAAGGCGCGGCGCTCCCCATGAACTACCTCACCGCCCAGTTCGCGCTCAAGGACCGCGGCGGAGTCAAGGAGGGCGACACCGTGCTCGTGCACGGCGCCGCCGGCGGCGTCGGGACCGCCACCATCCAGGTCGCCAAGGGGTACGGCGCCCGCAGCATCGCCGTCGTCAGCACCCCGGAGAAGGTGCAGGTCGCGCTGGACGCCGGGGCAGATGACGCGATCCTGATCGAGGGGTTCCGCGACAAGGTCAAGGAGCTCACCGGTGGCCGCGGCGTCGACATCGTGCTCGACGTCGTCGGCGGCGACCTCTTCACCGACTCGCTGCGCTGCCTCGCCGAGCAGGGTCGCCTGCTCGTGGTCGGCTTCGCGGCCGGCCAGGGCATCCCCGAGGTCAAGGTCAACCGGCTGCTGCTCAACAACGTCGACGTACGCGGTGTCGGCTGGGGCGCCTATGCGATGACGCGGCAGGACTTCATGCAGCAGCAGTGGCGCGAGCTGCTGCCCATGATCGAGGCCGGCGCGATCAAGCCACCGATCGGTGCGACGTACGACATGGACGGCTTCGGCCCGGCCCTGATCGACATGGACCACCGACTCACCCTCGGCAAGTCGGTCGTCCGCGTCAGGTCGTGATCAGGGCTTGACCTTCAGCTTCGTCACCGCGTCGGAGAAGCCGGTCAGGCTGGCGTTCACCTTGATCGTGTGCGGCTTCTGCGGTGCGTAGGTCACCGAGCACTTGCCCTGGGCGTTGGTGGTGCACTTCTCGCCACCGCCCTTGACCTTCACGCCGGCGATGGGGGACGAGGCGTCGGTCACGACGAACGTGACCTTCTTCTTCTTGTCCCCGTCCCACGACTTCGGGTTGGCCTTGAGGGCGAGACCGGGCTGGAGCTGCCGGTGGTAGATGCCCAGGGCGTCGTTGGCGACCACGGACGCCTCGCCGCGAGAGGCCTCGACCTGGAGCCCGTAGACGTAGTCCTTGTTCGGAGAGCCGGCCTGGCGCAGGGCTCCGAAGGTGAAGCCGGTGGTCGAGCTGCGCGTCGCGAGGATCTCGTCGTCGTTGGCCCAGGCCACCCAGAGCCGACCGGTCGGGCCGGTGTCCATCGTGATCGCGTGGGACTCCTTGCTGCCCGGCACCTTGTGGACCGTCGTGGTGCCCACCTGCCAGACCCCGACGGAGGAACAGGTCGGGTAGCCGAGGCAGTAGGCCAGCACGATGCTGCCGTCCGGTCGCACGACCATCGGGATCGCCTGGCCGGGGTTGAGGGTGTCGGCGCTCTGGCCGGGTGCCTTGTAGACCACGCCGAGGGACGGGTAGATCTGGCGGACGAACACGCCATTGTTGTCGCCCTGGTCGTACCACGCGGCCCAGACGTTGCCGCCCTGCTGGACCAGCGTCGCGTGCAGCAGGCTGGATCCGGTGAGCCCGAAGCCTTGGTCGGGCGGGGTCGCGTCGCTGACCGGGAGCGGCGTCGTGCCGACCCGGAACGTGAACTCGGAGTTGAGCGGGTAGCCCTGGATCGAGGTGCCGTCGGGCAGCAGGGTGGCCCCGGTGCCGTAGCTCGCGTAGCCGTAGCCACTCTTGACCAGGGCCTCGGCCTGTACGCCCCACGAGGCGCCGCTGGCGTCACTGACGGCGCGGTAGAGGTGTCCCGCGGAGTAGGGGTTGGTGACGTCGACGTCCTGGAGCCCGCCGAAGACGATCTGCAGGCCGCCGGCGGGGGTGGGCAGCAGCACCGGGTCGTTGGTGAGGGCGCCCCAGTTGGCGACCGCGGTGCTGTGGCCGAGGACGGCACCGGTGGTGCTCACGGTGGTGTGCTCGTACTCGTCGTTGACACCCACCTCCTGCGGGTAGACCACGTGCAGCACCCCGTCGGGAGTCCGCAGCATGTCCGTCTGGGCGATGTTGGTGACGGTCTTGGTGTTGAGCTTCGCCCAGCCCGAGTCGGCGCGTGCGTCGGGTTCGGCGGGCGCTCCCTGCGTCGGGGGTACGGCGACCAGCACCGCCGACAGGAGAAGGGTGGGCAGCATGGCTGTCGGGCGGATGGCACGCACGTGATCAGCTCCTGATCTTGAGGGTCGTCTTGACGGTGTAGTAGCTGGCCTTGGAGACCTTGGCGGTGATCGTCCTGGGCCGCGACGAGGCGGGGAACCGGATGCTGCACCTGCCGGAGCCGGCGGTGGTGCATCGCTTCCCGGACGCGCGCACCTTCGCGCCGGCCACCGCGCCGTCGACGTCGGTCACCTTGAAGACGACGCGCTGCTCACGCCCGACCCGCCAGCGCCGCGGCGAGGCCTTGACGCTCAGCTGCGCCAGCGCGGACATCGCATGGATCCGGCTCGGCTCGCCGACGTCGTTGCCGGTGAGGAGCACCTCGGCGCGGAGTGCGCCGGCGCTGCTCACCTCGATCCCGAAGGTGCTGTAGAGCTCGTCGAGGATCACCGGGCGCCGATCGACGTTCCAGCCGCGAGCGGCCACCCGCGAGACGCGCGGGGTGTAGCCGATCGGACCCTGTGCGGCCACCCACAGGTGGCCGTCGGGCAGCACCGCGAGCGACACGTTGTTCGGACCGTCGAGGCCTGGCACGGCGTGCGTCGCGTTGCCGGCGACGTCCCAGAGCACCACCTTCGAGTCGATCGCGTACGCCGCAACCGGCCCGACGCCGGGACGGTCGACGGCGGCCATGGGCTGGCCGGGGTTGGTGTACTCACCCGGTGCGCGGATGGGCGCTCCGAGTGTCGGCCAGACCTGGCGCGCGTAGATGCCGGAGCCACGGATGGACTGGTAGATGACGTAGACGGCGGCCCCCGAGGTGACCAGCGTTGCGCCGTACGCATCGTGGTCGGTGAACTCCTGGACGGTCGCTGCCGCCACGCCCGCCTCCGGGACGAGGCCGACGTTCCAGTGGAAGCCCCCGGTGTCGCCGTACCCGGTGATCGGGGTGCGGCTGTCGTCGGGGACGTAGGCCATCGTCACGCCGCCGTCGCTGATGCTCGCCGCGAGCACCTCGCGCGGCACGACCCACGATGCGCCGCCGTCGCCGGAGACCGCGGTGTAGACGCCCTTGTAGTGGAAGAAGTCGGAGGTGTCGCCGATGCTCGTGCCGCGGAAGGCCAGCCGCAGGCTGCCGTCGGCGTTGACGCCGAGGTCGACCGGGGTGCTGAGCGCGGCCCAGTTGGTCGGCAGGATCCGGTGCACCGGGCCCTGGACGCCGCTCGGGGAGATCGTCGTGTGCTCGTAGTTGTGCGTGCGGTCCGCGTTGTCGACGATCCACACCACGTGCTGGGTGCCGTCGGCCGTGCGCGCGACCGCGGCCTGGGCGAAGTTGGGACCGGCGCTGGTCGTCAACGGTGTCCAGGAGCTGGGGGTGACGCGTGCATCAGCCGGCTTCGCCGTACTCACCGAAGGAGCAAGCCCGGCCAGGACGAGCGGTGTGAGCGCGAGCGCACTCAGGACACGACGGACAAGCATGGCGGTCTCCCCTCGGACGTCCCTCCGATCCGAAGGGCCATGGCGACTCTGCCGAGGGGCGTGCACCGAGGTAAAGGCCGGTCTAGTCCACGTCAGGTCCGGCGAATCTGGGTGCCGACTGCTCCGCCGATCACGCCACTGGCACTGTTCAGTGCTCCGATCGCGGCATGCTTGCCCGTCTCCTGCACGAAACGGGAGGCCGCCTCGACCTTGGGCCCCATGGAGCCGGCCGGGAACGTGAGGGCCCGCAGCTCGTCTGCCCTGACGTCGCGTATCACCCGCTGGTGCGGGGTGCCGAAGTCGGTCATGACCCCGTCCACGTCGGTCAGCAGTACCAGCAGGTCTGCCTGCAGCTCGGCCGCGATCAGGGCGGCGACGTGGTCCTTGTCGACGACGGCCTCGACTCCAGCCAGCCCGTGGGGTCCTTCGACGACCGGCACGCCGCCACCACCCGCGAGGACGACGGTGGTCCCGACATCAAGGAGCGTCCGGGCGGTCTCGAGCTCGACAATCCGGCGCGGCAGCGGAGACGCGACCACCCGGCGCCAGCCTGCGCCGTCTGCGCGCACGGTCCACCCGTTGGTCTCGGCGAGCTCGCGGGCCCGCTCCTCGTCGTAGACCGTGCCGACGAACTTGGTCGGGTCGCCGAACGCCGGGTCGTCCACATCCACGAGGGTCTGGGTCACCAGGGTGACGACGGGGGTCGTCAACCCGGCGTTGCTCAGTCCCTGCTGTAGCCAGTAGCCGATGACACCTTGCGTCTCGGCCACCAGGTCGCTGAACGGGTAAGGGTGCGACAGCGATGGATCGGTTGCGCTCTCGAGCGCGAGCATGCCCACCTGGGGCCCGTTGCCGTGGACCAGCACGAGCTCGTGCTCGGTCCCGGCCTTCGCCAGTGCGGGCGCCGCCTCCGCCACGTGCTCGAGCTGGATGGCGGACTCGGGGCTCTCGCCGCGGCGCAGGAGAGCGTTGCCGCCGAGGGCGACCACGATCCTCATCAGCCCTCACCCAAGGTGGCGACCATGACGGCCTTGATCGTGTGCATCCGGTTCTCCGCCTGGTCGAACACGATGGAGGCAGGAGACTCGAACACCTCGTCGGTGACCTCGAGCGCCGAGAGACCGGTCGACTGGAAGAGCTCCTCGCCGACCTCGGTGCCACGGTCGTGGAACGCGGGCAGGCAATGCATGAACTTCACGTTCGGGTTACCGGTGGCCAGCAGCATCTCGGTCGTCACCTGGTACGGCGACAGCAGCTCGATCCGATCGGTCCACGCCTCGACGGGCTCGCCCATCGAGACCCAGACATCGGTGTAGATGAAGTCCACGTCGGCAGTCCCGAGAGCGATGTCGTCGGTGACCATGACGCGAGCGCCGCTGGACTCGGCGATCCCCCTGGCCGCCTTGATCACGTCCTCCTGATTGCCCAGGGAAGCGGGGGCGACCATCCGGACGTCCATCCCGAGCATCGCGCCGGCCACGAGCAGCGAGTTGGCGGTGTTGTCCCGTGCGTCACCGACGAACGCGAACGCGATCTCGTTGTCGTGCTTCTCCGAGTGCTCACGCATGGTGAGCATGTCGCAGAGCGACTGCGTGGGGTGCCACTCGTCGGTGAGCCCGTTCCACACCGGCACCCCGGAGAAGGTGGCGAGGGTGTCGGCGGTCGCCTGGCTGAAACCGCGGTACTCGATCGCGTCGTACATCCGGCCCAGCACGCGGGCGGTGTCGGAGGCGGACTCCTTGTGTCCCATGTGCGAGCCGGACGGATCGAGGTAGGTCACGTGGGCGCCCTGGTCGTGGGCAGCGACCTCGAACGCACAACGCGTGCGCGTCGATGCCTTCTCGAAGATCAACGCGATGTTCTTCCCGACGAGGCGCTGGCGCTCCGTCCCGCTGCGCTTGGCGGCCTTGAGCCGTGCGGCCAGGGAGAGCAGCGAGCGCCACTCGTCCGGTGTGAGGTCGAGCTCCTTGAGGAAGCTGCGCCCGTACAGGTCGCGCGATGTCATGCCGACACCGCTTCGCGCTCGATGGGACACGTCATGCAGCGCGGTCCGCCGCGGCCTCGTCCGAGCTCCTCACCCACGACCGGGATCACGTGGATGCCCTGGTCGGTGAGGTAGGTGTTGGTCGCGACGTTGCGCTCGTAGCCCAGGATGACCCCCGGTGCCACGGCCAGGAAGTTGTTGCCGTCGTCCCACTGCTCGCGCTGGGCACCCATCTTGTCGATGGGCGTCCTCAGGATCCTGAGGTCGTCGACGCCGAGCGCGTCCGCGACCACGGAGAAGAGCTCGAAGTTCTCCTCGATCTTGAAGTCGCCGCCGTCCCCGACCGCCTTCAGCGTGAAGGAGCGGAGTGCGGCCGGGAGGAACGGGTACACGCAGAACGCGTCCCGGTCGATCATGGTCATGACGGTGTCGAGGTGCATGAAGGCCCGTTCCTTCGGCAGCTCGACCACGATCACCGTGTCGACGTTGCCCGACTGGAACAGGCTGCGCGAGAGGATCTCCACGCCCTGGGGAGTCGAGCGCTCGCCCATCCCGATCATGACCGCACGGTTGCCGATGACGGTGATGTCTCCACCCTCCACTGTGGCGCTGTCGTGGGCCAGGGAGTCGTTGCCGTACAGGAAGTTCAGCTTCGTGTCGGCGAACATCGGGTGAAAGTTGTAGACCACCCGCGAGTTGATCGTCTCCCGCTTGCGCGCTTGCTTGGCCATCGGGTTGATCGAGACGCCGTCGTAGATCCAGGCTGAGTTGTCGCGCTGGAAGAGGTGGTTGGGCAGTGGCCGCAAGAGGAAGTCGTCGGGGCCGAGGTAGTCCATGAGCAGGCTCGGTGCGTGCAGGAGGGATGCAACGTCGCGCTTGAGCACGCCACCGATCAGGAAGCTGGCGAGCACGGGCGCCGGGGTCGAGCCCATGAGCTCGTCGAGCGGCGCGTCCAGGGCCGGCCCGAAGCGAGCCGCCGTAGTGAGGCGCTCCTGCACGAAGGTGCGCGCGCCGGGCTGGTCGAGCGCCTCGGCGAGCAGCGTCTCGAACTCGTGGACGAGGACACCGCCTGCCTCGAGCTGGCCGACGAACGCGTCGTGCTCCTGGCGGGCGCGGTCGGCCCACATGACGTCGTCGAAGAGCAGCTCGTCGACGTTGGCGGGGGTGAGACGGTTCAGCTCGAGGCCGGGACGGTGGACGATCGCCTGCTTGAGCAGTCCGACCTCGGAGTCGACGTGGAATGACATGGGAGCCTCTCGCTTCGCGGGGTCGGTCGTGGGGACGGTCGTCGGGGTGGTCATCGGTATTCCGGTACGGCGTCGGGCTCGGTCATCGAGCCACGCATGCGGAGATACACCGGGATGCCGACGACGGAGGCGCCGCCTGCCATCAGGAACGGGCCCCAGACGACGTACCAGGAGCTGCCGGTGTTGCGGGAGTAGTAGATGAACGCGATCGAGACCACGAGCGAGACCAGGGCCACCGCGAGGTCCAGATAGAAGCGCGGCGTGTGCCCCCGC
>JBDSPC010000527.1:0-6235 GCA_039914485.1 Nocardioides sp. | reverse complement strand
AGCGACCTCGCGGCCGCCGTCACCGGCAGCATCGGCATCGCACCCTCGGCGAACCTCGACCCCACCGGCGAGAACCCATCCATGTTCGAGCCGGTCCACGGGTCGGCCCCCGACATCGCTGGCAAGGGGCTGGCCAACCCGGTCGGCATGTTGTGGTCGGTGGTCCTCATGCTCGAGCACCTCGACGCCGACGAGCCCGCCGCTCGGCTGATGGCCGCCATCGAGGTGTCTCTGCGCGATCCCGCCACCCGCACCGCCGACGTGGGCGGCTCCGCGTCGACCGAGCAGGTCACCGCCGCCGTGCTGGACCTGCTCACCGCGGACTGACCGCCCCTTCAGACGAGCCACACCGCGGTTCGTCCCGTTCCGGGTCGCCGTCCGGGCGACCCAAAATGCCGAGGAGGCACCAACAAGATGAGCACGTACGTACACGTTCCCGCAGCAACGGTCACCGGACCGCTCGAGCCCATCGGACAGCGGCCGGGGGCTGACTCGGGCGACCCGCAGCTGGGCATCCTCCGCTTCGAGACCGAGGGCGCCGTGCGGGCCGGGGTGTGGGAGTGCGAGCCGGGCGGCTGGCCGGTGGAGCCCCGCGAGGACACCGAGACCTGCTACATCCTGAGCGGTCGGGCGACCGTCACCGACGCCGCCACCGGCAGGACCTTCGAGGTCACGGCGGGCGACGTGATCGTGCAGCCGCAGGGCTGGTCCGGCAGGTGGGACGTCATCGAGACGATCCGCAAGGTGTGGAGCCTGCGCTGACGCGGACGGGCAGATGAGCGCCCGTGGGGCCGAGTTCGGCGGGTCAGACTCGCCGCTTCTCGGCGCACGGACAGCGTGACCCTCGCGTCACCGCCGTGGAATGTTCCTCCCCGGTCATCCGGAGCGGCGTCAGCCGACCTTGTCGCCCTCGGAGTCTGCGCTCAGGCGACTGCGCAACGTCACGACCGCGTCGTCGAAGTGCTTGGTAAGGACCGTGATGGCGCCCGCCGTGTCGTCAGCGCGGATCATCTCGCTGATGTCACGGTGCTCCTGCACCAGGTCGTCCCGGGCGTCCGGGGCGGACGTCAGCACGCGGAGGCACAACCTCGTCTCGGAGATGACGGTGGTGAACATCCGCTCGAGCCGGGTGCTCTCCGCAGCCGCGACGAGGGCGGTGTGGAAGTCGAGGTCGCGACTCGCGACCAGCTTCCAGTCCCCAGCCTTCTCGGCGGACTCCATGCCACGAACGACCTTGTCCAGCGACTTGTACGCCGACGCCGAGCGCGCCGTCCCGGCGATGCGCCGGACGGCGGCGGTCTCCAACGCCTCGCGAGCCACGTAGATGTCGACGATGTCGTCGTCGCTCATGACCGGGACGAAGACTCCGCGGTGCGCCTCGCTGCGCAGCAGCCCCTCCTGGATGAGACGCTGAAGGGCCTCACGGACGGGGCCCCGGCTGACGCCGAAGCTGGCAGCGAGCTCCACCTCGTGGAGTTGTGACCCAGGGGTCAGCACCCCGTCGATGATGTTGGACCGGATCCGCTCCCCCACCATCGACGCGAAGGTCTCCCGCGGAATTCCGTTCAGTGCGTTGCTCTTGGCGGCCACGTGGTTCCCCCTGCGATCCGGTCGCGGCCGAGCCGCGTCGATGTTGTTGGCGTTCCAACTGTTGACATCATACCCGACTCGACCGCACTGGCCGTTCATTCCCGTCAGCTCGTCGTCAGAGCACGCTCTCCAGGAACTTGCATGTTCGTGCCTCCTGGGGATTACCCAGGACGTCGGCCGGCTTGCCCTTCTCGACCACCAGGCCGCCGTCCATGAAGATGACCGTGTCGGCCACCTCGCGGGCGAAGCCCATCTCGTGCGTGGCGATGAGCATCGTCATGCCCCTCTGCGCCAGGTCCTTCATGACGGCCAGGACCTCCCCGACCCGCTCCGGGTCCAGGGCGCTGGTGGGCTCGTCGAAGAGCATCACCTGTGGATCCATCGCGAGGGAGCGCGCGATGGCCACGCGCTGCTGCTGCCCACCGGACAGCTGCCACGGGTAGTGGTCGCCGTGCCCCTCGAGTCCCACACTCGTCAGGAGTGCGTCCGCGCGACGCCTCGACTCCGCCTTGGGTGCACCCTTGACGAGGACCGGGCCGGACATCACGTTCTCCTGCGCCGTCATGTTGGGGAACAGGTTGAACGACTGGAACACCATGCCGATGCGAGTCCGCTGGGCGGCGACCTCCTTGCGCTTCAGCGCCTGGTAGGAGGTCGGCGTCTCGCGGAACCCGAGATCCTCGCCATTGACGCGGAGAACTCCGCGGTCGATCTCCTCCAACCCGTCGATGCATCGCAGCAAGGTGGACTTGCCGGACCCGCTCGGGCCGATGATGCACACGATCTCGCCGCAGGCGACCTCCAGGTCGATGCTGTCGAGCACGACCCTGTCCCCGAAGCTCTTGCGCAGACCCCGTGCGTAGACGGTTCCGTCACCGTTCATTTGGCATCACCCATCAGCTCGGTCGGCGTGGGGGCGAGAGCCGGCTCGTTGCTGACTCGTGCCCTGGTTCGTGAGAACTTCTTCTCGATGAGGGACTGCGGATAGCTGAGCAACAGGGTCATCGCCAGGTACCACACGCAGGCCACGATCAGGAGCGGGATGGTCTGGTAGGTGCGCGCGTAGATGAGCTGCACGCTCTGCAGCAGCTCCGCGACGCCCAGCACACTGACCAGGGAAGTCTCCTTGAACATCCCGATGAACTGGTTGCCGGTCGCCGGGACGATCGTGGGCATGGACTGCGGCACGATGATCCTGCGCAACTTCGTCCCCCGGCTCATTCCCAGCGAGTCCGCCGCCTCGATCTGTCCCTTGTCCACCGATGCGAAGCCACCGCGGAAGATCTCCGCCTGGTAGGCGGCCTGGTTGAGGGAGAGACCCACCACTGCGGCGGTCGTCGCACTGATCAACCGGTTGACGTCGATGTCCTGGGAGACATCGGTGAAGGGGATCCCGATCGCGAGGTTCGGGTAGAGGGCGGCGATGTTGAACCAGAAGATCAGCTGCACGAGCACCGGCGTGCCTCGGAAGAACGTGACGTACGCACCGGCCAGGATCCGGACCGGCCTGAGCGGCGACGCGCGCAGCACGGCGATGACCAGGCCGAGCAGGGCACCGAAGGTCATGCAGAGGATCGTGAGGACCACGGTCATGACCAGGCCGCGCAGGACAGTCTCCGCGGTGACGTACTGCGCCACCACGTCCCACTGGTAGTTCTCGTTCGTGAGGAGGGTGCGGATCACGCCCAACGCCACGAGTGCACAGGCCACCCAGGCGACATACTCCAGAGCTCCGCGCCGGTGGACTCGAGGCTTGTTCGTGGCGTCCGACCCTGCCAGATTCTCCTTGTCAGGGTCCATACGGACCGAGTCGCTGACGGAAGTCATGGGTCACCCCAGGGCTTCCGACTTGTCGATGGCACCCGCGCCCAGGCCCCACCGGTCCAGGGTCTCCTGGTAGGCGGGCGAGTCCATCAGAGACTGCATGGCGGCGTGGAGCGCCGGAGTGAGCGCCGAGTCCTTCTCGAGGCCGAGGGCCGCGGTGTCGTCGCCGACCTCCTTGACGTACTGCGGGGCGAGCAGCTCGAAGGACTGGGGCTGCTGCTTGGCCGCCCAGGCCAGCTGCGAGGTGTCGGAGAAGACGCCGTCGATCCGCTTGGAGACCAGCTGGGTCAGCGCACCCTCGACGTTGCCCAGGGCAACCTCGTCGACCGGGTCCTGGCCTGCGGCCACGCAGTCCTCGGAGATCAGCGGGAGGTAGTCCTGCTGCTGCGAGCTGCCCGTCATCACTGCGATCTTCTTGCCGCAGACGGACTCGTCGGCGATGCTCAGGTCGAGCGGGTTGCCCTTCGACACGATCAGGGACGACCCGGGTGCCCAGTAGGTGACCATGTCCAGGACCTGCAGCCGCTCCGGCGTCGGAGTCATGTTGGTGGCCGTGAAGTCGTAGCGGCCGGACGCGATCCCGGGGATGACGTTGTCCCACGTCACGTTCTTGACCTCGACCTCGAGGCCGAGCTTCTGGCCCAGGAGCGTGGCGATGTCGACGTTGTAGCCGATCGGCGTCTTGTTGTCGTTGGCCAGGAAAGAGGTGGGCGGGTAGTGCAGGTCGGCGGCCATGGTGATCTTGCCGGCCTCCTTGATGTCAGCCGGCAACAGGGCGATCGCAGCGGCGTCCGTCTCCACGGCTGCCGAGACGTCGTCGAAGTTGCCCTTGGCCCCCGCTGCCTCGTCGCTCGCCTCGGAGGCAGCGCCGCCGCAAGCGGCTGTCGAGGCCAGGAGCAGAGATCCGATGCTGGCTGCAGTGATGGTCTTCCACGTGGTCATGGTCTTGGTGCTCATGCTCGTTGTCTCCTGGGGTTGGGTTCGGTATGGGCAGTTCGGGGTCGGTCAGATGCCGAGCAACGTGTTGAGCTCGTCGAGTGACTTGACGACCGTCAGGTCGTAGCCGGGCGGCACCGGGTCGTAGCCGCGGTCCAGCAGCACCAGGTTGCGGAAGCCCATGTCGTGCATCGGCATCGGGTCGTAGCGGGTGTGCGACGACACGTGCACGAAGTCGTCCGGCTCGGCGGCGAGCTGGTCGAGCATGTACTCGAACGCGCCGTAGCGGGGCTTGTAGAAGCCGGCCTGCTCGGCGGTGTAGACGGCGTGGAAGTCCGCGCCGAGGCGCGGCACGCTCTCGGCGAGGAAGGAGTCGTCGGCGTTGGACAGGATCACCAGCTTGTAGTGCTCGCCCATCTTCTTCAGCGGCTCCACGACGTCCGGGTGCGGACCCCAGCTCCGCACGCCCTCGGCGAGCAACTTGCCCGCAGTCGGGTCCGACTCGATCCTCCACTTGCGGCAGACCCGGTCGAAGGCGTCCTGCAGCACCTGCTCGTAGGGGTAGTACTCACCACACACCTGGTCGTAGCGATAGCCGCGGAACTCGGCGACGAACTGGTCCCACCGCTCGGCGGGGATCTGGTCGCCGACCAGCTTCTTGGTGATCGGCGTCATCGGCCAACTGATCAACGTGCCGTAGCAGTCGAACGAGACGTACTTCGGACGGAACTGGGTCTCGGTCATAGGAAGCCCTCTCTCGGTGATCTCTCACACAGGAGGGTACGAGCGCCAACTTCCTATTGTCAACAGTTAACGGTAGATCGATTCTCGGCCAGGTCACCCAAGGCGCGTACGGCGGCACCGAGGACACCTCCAAGCGCGACGGGGAGGCACGCCATGGCTTCATTTGACCCGAGATCCACCCCACCGCGCCCGCCGGAGGTGGAGTGGGACAAGCACGGGGCCGACCTGCGGCGCCTCGTGCGGTGGCACGGCCAGCGACCGCCCTTGTCCCAGGTGCTTCCCATCTTCGACCAGCTCAGCCTTCCGCTGGTGGATCACCGCCCCGAACCGACGGCAGACACCTTCGTCTTCTCGCGGCTCGACGATCCGTTGGCCGACGAGGTGCGGCCCCTTCTGACCGAGGCCTTCGTGCTGGCCTGGGAGGGCTCGGTCGACCGCGACGTGTTCGCATCGTTGGTGGTGGCGGCCGAGCTGATCGCGAGGCAGGTGCAGCTGGTGCGCGTGGTGTACGAGTACCTGCAACAGGCGGGACTGGGCATCAGTCGGTCGCCCCTACGTTCGCAGGATCCTCTCGACCCACCGCGACTTCGTCCGACACTGGGTCGAGGCCTTCGGAGCGCGCTTCGATCCCGACGGCCCCGACACGGCCGAGCACCTCTTGGCGAAGCACGCAGACGCGGCCGCGACCAGGGACGAGTTCCGCGTCCTGGACTGGTACGCCGGGTTGCTCGACGCGGTCACGCGGACGAGCTACTTCCGCCTCGATGGCGGTGAACCCTCGTCCACGATCGTCTTGAAGGTCGACCCGAGCAGGGCGCCGTTCGTGACCGATCCGAGTGTGTCGGTCGAGACGTTCGTGCACCATCCCCGGGTCGAGGGCCTGCACGTGCGCTACGGGCGGGTGGCACGAGGCGGGCTGCGCTGGTCGGACCGGGTCGAGGACTACCGGGACGAGGTGCTCGCCCTCGCGAAGGCCCAGCAGGTCAAGAACTGCCTCATCGTCCCGGCGGGAGCGAAGGGCGCCTTCGTGGTGAAGGCGGAGCTTGCCGGTCTCGCTCCCGCCGGGGCGGCCGAGGAGGTGCGACGCTGCTATCGCCTGTTCGTCCGTGGCCTGCTCGACATCACCGACGACGTGACCGGT
>JBDSPC010000456.1:0-3351 GCA_039914485.1 Nocardioides sp. | reverse complement strand
CGTCGACGATGCTCAGCAGCGGCTTGACCGACAGGGCACCGCCGAGGATCGCCGCCGCGGCACCGATCCGGCCGCCGCGGCGGAGGTACTCGAGGGTGTCGACGTAGAACAGGGAGGTCGCGGCTGCGGCCCGGTCACGGGCGGCCTGCGCCGCCTCGGCCACGGTGCCGCCGGCGTCGAGGACGTCGGCGGCCGACAGTGCGGCATACCCCGTCGCGGCACCGACCTGCCGGCTGTCGATGCAGGTCACCTTGACCTTGACCTGCTTGGCCGCGAGCTGCGCGGACTCGAAGGTGCCGCTCATCTCGCCCGAGAGGTGGATCGAGATGATCTGCTTCGCGCCCTCGCGGGCGAGCCGCTCGTAGACCTCGGCCATCGCCGCGGGGTTGGGTCGCGAGGTGCTGACCGGCACGAAGTCGGCCAGCGCCTTCGCGACGGCCTCCGGGGTCGCACCGCCGACACCCTCGTCGAAGACCTGCGCGCCGATGACGACCTGGAGCGGCACGACGACGATCCCGCGCTCCTCCGCCTGCTCCGGCGGGATGCTCGCGGTCGAGTCGGTGACGATGACGGTCCGGGGCATGGGCAGATGTTATCGTCCGCCCGTCCGGTCAGGTGACGATGTTCACGAGCTTCGGCGCGACCACGATCACCTTGCGGATGGCGGCGCCGTCGATCGCTCGCACGACACCTTCGTCCGCCAGCGCAGCCGCTTCCAGGTCGGCCTCGGAGATGTCGGGAGATACCTCCAGGCGGGCCCGGACCTTGCCCTTGACCTGGACCACGGCCGTGACCGAGTCCTGGACCAGCAGCGCCTCGTCGACGACCGGCCAGCCGACGCGGGCCACCGTGGGCTCGTGCCCCAGGCGCTCCCACATCTCCTCGGCGACGTACGGCGCCACCAGCGAGAGCAGGATCGCGACCGTCTCGACGGCCTCCCGCACGGCCGGGTCGGCAGGACCGCAGCCGGAGTCGATCGCCTTGCGCGTCGCGTTGACCAGTTCCATCGTGCGCGCGACCATCACGTTGAACCGGTGGACCTCCACCAGCTGTCCGGCCTCGTGCACCGTCTTGTGCGTCAGCTTGCGCAGGGCGATGTCGCCACTGTCAGGCGAGGTGCCCGGGGCCGAGGCGACGTCACCGCTCAGGCGCCACGCGCGCTGCAGGAACTTCAGCGCGCCGCTCGGCGACACGTCGGCCCAGTCGATGTTGTCCTCCGGCGGGCTCGCGAAGACCAGCGTCAGGCGCACCGCGTCCACGCCGAACTCCGCAAGTTGTCCCCCCAGACTGACGCCGTTGCCCAGCGACTTGCTCATCTTGCGGCCGTTGTTGATGACCTTGCCCTGGGAGAGGTAGGCCGAGAAGGGCTCGTCGAAGGACAGCAGGCCCATGTCGCGCAGGGCCTTGGTGAAGAAGCGGGCGTACAGGAGGTGCAGGACGGCGTGCTCGTCGCCGCCGATGTAGATGTCGCAGGGGCCCCACATGTTGACCAGGTCGGAGTCGAACGCCTGGGTGTGGTCGTGCGGCGAGCAGTAGCGCAGGAAGTACCACGACGAGTCGACGAAGGTGTCCATCGTGTCGGTGTCGCGCTGGGCCGGTCCCCCGCACTTCGGGCAGGACACGTTGACCCACTCGTCGGCGCCACCCAGCGGCGAGACGCCCTTGGGCTTCAGGTCGGCACCGCGCAGCGCCGGCAGCTCGACGGGCAGCTGGTCGTCCGGGACCGGCACCTCGCCGTCGACCGGGCAGTGGATGATCGGGATCGGGGCGCCCAAGTAGCGCTGGCGCGACAACAGCCAGTCGCGCAGCCGGAAGTTCACGGTGCCGCGCCCTGTGCCCTGCTGGTCCAGGAAGGCGATGGTCCTCGCCTTGGCCTCGGCGACCGGCAGCCCGTTGATGTCCAACGCCACCTCGACTCCCGCGGCGGGCGAGTTGATCGTCGGGCCCTCACCGGAGTAGGAGTCGCCCTCGAAGTCGGCCGGCGGCTGCGTCGTACGAACGATCGGCAGGCCCATGACCGTGGCGAACTCGAAGTCGCGCTGGTCGCCTCCGGGCACGCCCATGACCGCGCCGGTGCCGTAGTCGGCCAGCACGTAGTCGGTGGCCCACACGGGGATCTGCTGCCCGGTGACCGGGTTGGTCGCGGTGACGCCCAGGTCGACGCCGGTCTTGGGGCGGTCTGTCGACAGCCGCTCGATCTCGGTCTCGCGGCGGACCTCCTCGCGGTAGGCCTCGAAGGCCGCGCGCTGCTCGTCGGTGACCAGCTCGTCGGCCAGGGCGGCGTCGACGGCCACCACCATGAAGGTGGTGCCGAAGATCGTGTCCGGGCGCGTCGTGTAGACGGTCACGGGCTCGTCGCGGCCGTCGACGACGAAGTCGACGTGCGCGCCCTCGGAGCGACCGATCCAGTTGCGCTGGGCGTTGACGACCTTGGTCGACCACGTCGGCTCCAGGTCGTCCAGCGAGTCCAGCAGCTCCTGTGCGTACGCCGTCGTGCGGAAGTACCACTGCGTCAGCTCGCGCTTCGTGACGACCGCACCACAGCGCTCGCAGGCACCGTCGACGACCTGCTCGTTGGCCAGCACGGTCTGGTCGTTGGGGCACCAGTTGACCGGGCTGTTCTTGCGGTAGGCCAGGCCTTTCTCGTACATGCGCAGGAACAACCACTGGGTCCAGCGGTAGTACTCCGGGTCGGAGGTGTTGAAGCGGCGCGACCAGTCGAAGCTGACGGCGTACTTCTTGAAGGACGCCAGCTGGGTGTCGATGTTGCCGTAGGTGTAGTCGGCGGGGTGCGCGTCGTTCCTGATCGCGGCGTTCTCCGCGGGCAGGCCGAAGGAGTCCCAGCCCATCGGGTTCATGACCTCGTAGCCACGCTGCCACCAGTAGCGCGCCAGCACGTCGTGCAGCGCGGTGACCTCGGCATGACCCATGTGCAGGTCGCCGCTCGGGTAGGGGAACATCGTCAGGGCGTACTTCTTCTCGCGCGCGCCGGAGCGGACGACCTCGTCATCGGCGCGGAAGGGCTCGAGCGCCTCCCAGACCGGCTGCCACTTGGCCTGGACGGCCTCGACGTCGTACGTCGCCGCGTCCTCGTTGCCCTGGTGGTGGTCCTGCGTCTCGCTCATGATGTCTCGTCCCTCGTGTGTTCCGGCGTGCTCTCGACATGAAAAAACCCCTCGCATGGAGGGGTGGCCGCGTGACGTTCCTGTGGTGACAGGGAGTCAGCGCGGCTGGCCAAGAAGCAGGACCTGCGTGTTCATGGGCCCATGTTACCGCCGACAAGGCCGCAACGGCGACCCGGTTGTGACCGGGTCGCCGTTGCTATCAGCTCACTTCACGAAGCGCGGCGTC
>JBDSPC010000448.1:0-24018 GCA_039914485.1 Nocardioides sp. | reverse complement strand
GGGTGCTCGGTGAGACCGACCTGCTGCGCGAACTCCTTGGAGCTCGGCAGCGCGAACCGCGTCGGGTAGAGCGCCTGGTAGAGCGCCCGGTCGCCCTCGGTGATCGTCCGCGGCGTCGCGTGCTCGATCACCTGGCCGACGGTGAAGTCCTCGAAGAAGTTGCCCGCGTTCGTCTTGGTCACGGGCCATATCGTGCCGCACCCGCGCCCAGTTGGGCGCGGGTGCTCACGTGGTCCTTCTCACGGCTGGCTCAGACGCCGCCGCCACCGGCCTTGCGGCGGTGCATCTTCGGGGCCGCGCCACCCTCCACCTCGGCACCGTGCGCCTTCTCGGGCACGGGGCCGTCCTGGTGGACGCCCTTCTCCTTGTTGTTCTTCTTGTCCAGGGCCTCACGCATCTTGGCCTTGAGGTCTTCGTTCGACATTCGTCCTCCTCCGGTCAGGGGCACCACCCTGCCAGCAGGGTCAAGCATCGGTCGAGGGGGTTAGGTGCGTCCCGTGGCAGGCACGGCGATCGCGTAGGTTCCGCGCATGCGCCGTACCCTCCGCTCGGTCCTGACGTCCCTCATCGTCCTAATCGTCCTTGCGGGCTGCTCGGGGGACACGACGGACGAGCGCGGGTCGCAGACCATCGCAGTGGAGGACGCGGGCCTGACCTTCGAGGTGCCCACGGGTTGGGTGGAGCTCGACTTGGACGAGGCCCGCGCGGCCTTCACCGACGAGGAACTGATGGCGGAGCTGGTGGAGAGGCACGGACCCGACACCGAGAGGTCGCCGGTCGAGACCTTCATCAGCACCACCGGCATTCCCGGCGAGCGTGAGCCGCTCTTCATCGCCTCGGCGAAAGGTGTGGAGAACGATGTCCTCTCCACCATGAGCGTGGACGTTCGCCCACTGGACGGTGAGAGCTACTCCCTGGTCGAGATCGAGGCGAACTACCGGCGCGGCCCGATCGGAATGGAGTACGTCCAGCTCACCGAGATCGACACAGCGGTCGGGCGGGCGGTCCTCACGGGCTTCGCGTCGACCATGAAGGACCCGGTCCACCACCAGGCTCAGCTCATCGTGCAGACGGACTCGACGGTCGTGACGATCAGCATCCTCACCGAGGACCGTGACAAGTCGGAGCAGCTCGCCTCCGACCTGGCTGACAGCCTCCAACCGCTCTCCTGACGGAAGCAACGTGCTCAGAAGCCCGCCGTCTGTCTCCGCCCCTTGACGGGAGGCTGACGGTGGCTGACAACGGCATGATGCACCCATGACTCAGGGGCGTCGGGACTCGCCGGGACGGAACCTCGCCACGCTCGCTGATCGCATCCTCGCCGCCGACGCCCGACCGCGACGAGCTCGAGACCTGCTGCGACTTCTCGATCTCTCTCGATGTTCCCCTTGACGTGACCGCTCCCCGGATGGTCGAGGGGGTTGTGTCCGTACGGAGCGATGTGGCGCGCGGCCTCGGCTACTGGCTTGGCTTCGAGGGCGACGAGGACTCACGACCGAGCGGGCAGATCCTTGGCTCCGAATACGGTTCACGTCGGCTACGAGCTCGCGCGCGCCGATCCGCCTCCGGAAACTTTTCTCAAGAATCTTCTCCCCAGACCCCGGAACCCGCCTTTTCTGGGGCCTCGTTGTTTCCTAAGGATCTTCAAGCCACTCGTGCTGGATTTATGCTGTTGGTGACAGGTCGGGATGTTGGAGCGCCTAGCGACTTCTGTGACTCCCGGCCTGTCGCTTGCTTGCGGCGTTGTCGCATCCGGCGGCCAGCTGAGTCGACTCGCTTCTTCTGGTCGACCTTGTGCTTGCTCTTCACGATGGCTTTGCCTTCGGCCTCGGTGATGGTGCGGCCGTCGACGTCACGGATCACGTAGGGCTGGCCGGTGCGCATGCAGGCCGCGATCCGGGTGAGGAGATCGGCGGCCAGGTGGCAGATTGCGGAGTCGCGATGACGGTCACCAGACATCAATCGGACGTACTTCGCAGCCAACTGGGGATCGACGAGGCGAGCGTGGTCGGCGGCCATGAACAGCATCTCGCGCAGCAACGGGTCGCCGGCCTTGGTGATGCCGCCGTGGGTCTCGCCTACTCCGGACTGCTTCACCTTGGGCACTAGCCCGGAGTAGGCGCGGATCGCGGCCAGGCTGGTGAAGCGGTGCGGGTCACCGATCCGTCCGGCGATCACCGCTGAGGTGACCGGGCCGACACCTGGTGCTGAAGCGACGATTCCGTCGGGGTCGGCCTCGGCGTAGAAGTTCGCGAGCCGCTCGTCGACTTCCTTGATCTGGGCGGACAAGAAGATCGCCTGCTCCGCCTCGATCGCGATGTCTGCCGCGAGTTCCGCGAAGTCCATCCCGTCTGGCCCCCACAAGGTGAGGGTCTCCTTGGCTGCGGCGACCAGCGCCTTCGCAGGCGCGGGTCCGTACTGGCCACGCGAGCGGGCCTGCAGGAACCGGGTCAGGCGGGCCTCGCCGAGTCGGATGACCGCGTGCGGGTCGGCGTAGCGGGTCAAGAACGCGAGCCCGGACTTGGTGTAGCTCGACCCGAGCACGTCGTACCAGGCCGGGCCGAGCAACTCGATCAGCGAGTCAAGCCGGGAGTAGACCGCGGTGCGGCGCTTGACCAGCGTGGAGCGCTGCTTGGTCAACCGACGCAACGGGTCCGCGCTGGAGTTTCCGGTGAACGCGCGTAGCCCCTCGGGGTGCAGCAGCGGCAACCGGGCGAGGACCTCGGAGTCGAGGCGGTCGTTCTTGGTGTGCTTGGAGAAGTACTTCCTCAGGTCCGCGGACTGGGTCGTTGGGACCATCACCACGCGGGCACCACGGCGGCGGAACCACTGGGCCAGCACCAGCCACGCGTTGCGGGTCGGTTCGAGGACCACGGTCAACTCGCCAGGGTCGTCCACGTCCAGGTCGTCCCACAGGCGGTCCAGATCCGTGCTCGAGGACCGAAATCTTCTACCTCGCCACACTGGCCGTCCGTCCACCGCGAGGGTGGCCTGATGATCAGCCCGGCACGCGACATCGATACCCAACGTCATTGCCATCACTCGTGCTCCCGTCAGTCATTTGATCTCATTGATTGAGTGACTGAGCGGCACGGCACGGTCCAGACATTCTCTAAGCAGAAGTCCCACGACCCGATGGGTCACGGGCTCCAAGTTCCCGAACAGGGACACCGCATCGACCAGACACCAGTCTGCGGGCGACCCACTCAATGGTCAGGGATCACAACGTGTCCCGGTCGGTGGCCTGGAGCCACCCGCAGACCTTGCTGCCAATCTAAATGTCGGTGGTCCCTGATTGACTTCTACTCATGGAAACGACCACCCGCAGCACCGCGACTCTGCCGGATTCCCCGGCCGAGGTGCTCGCTGCGCTGAAGTCGGAACAGGATCACCGCCGCGCCTCCGAGGTCCGTTCCATGCGGTTGGCCGCCCACTGGGTCGCCCTGCACCCGGCTCTCGATCCCAGCTGCCCCGACGCGTGCTTCCAGTCCCCGAAGACCCTCGCCGGTCAAGGCTCCCCGGTCATCGACGAGTTCTGCATCCCCGACGTCGCCACCATGCTCGGGATGACGTGCGACTCCGTCGGGTCGTGGCTCACCGACATCATCGAGCTCCGCTACCGCCTCCCACAGCTGTGGGCCGGCGTCCTGGCCGGACTGGTCACCCCATGGCGAGCCCGGCGGATCGCCCAGACCACCCTCGGGCTCACCCCCGAGGCAGCATCGTTCGTGGACGAGCAGACCGCCTGGTGCGCCAACCGGCTCACCCCCACCCAACTCTCCCGGCTCGTCGACCACGCTAGGGCCCGATACATGCCCGAGGAGTTGGCCAAGGAGACCGAAGCCGCGGCCGACCGCAGGCATGTCACCTTCGACACCGACCAGGTCTCCTTCGACGGCACCCTGCACCTCGAGGCCGACCTCGACCTCCCCGACGCCCTCGGCCTGGCCGAGGCCGTCAGCGCCGGTGCCGCGCACCACCTCGCCCTCGGCTCCACCGACACGCTCGACGGCCGCCGCGCCACCGCCCTCGGTGACCTCGCCCGCCACCAGCTCGCCCTCGGCTTCGACGACGAAGACCCCGACCCGGCACCACAGCCGCCCACCACGCAGATTGTGCTCCACGCCCACCTCTCCGCCCACGCCATCACAAGGCTGGATCTCGCGAACAGCGGAGAGTGTCTGACCGGGTCCGTGGAGCAGGCCGGCGGCCGGGTCCTGACCGCCGACCAGATCGCCGCCTGGTGCGGACGCCCTGATGTGACCGTGGTCGTGAAACCCGTCATCGACCTCCGGGACCGCCTCGAAACAGGCGGCTACACACCCACCCACGCCATCCGTGAGCATGTGATCGCCCGCGACCGGACCTGCGTGTTCCCCTGGTGCGGACGCAACGCGAGACGCTGCGACCTCGACCACGTCATCCCGTACGACCATCACCATCCCGACCGCGGCGGCACCACCAGCACCGACAACCTCGCCGCCCTCTGCCGGCGACATCACCGCCTCAAGACACACGGCCGCTGGTCCTACACCATGACCGACCCCGGCGTGTTCGTCTGGACCAGCCCCCACGGCCACCAGTACCTCCGCGACCACACCGGCTCACGACCCATCGATCGAGCCGACCCGACCGAACCATCGGGTCACCCGCCCGACATCTGACCACACCGCCCCACACCCCGCAGGAATGACAACTGCGGGGTCACAGGCACGACTGGACGTGGGTGACAGGCAATGCGTGCCGTGGAATCCTGCGAGCATGAAGAGCGAGGCCGGCCGTGACGAGCAGACAGTGACCATCGCGGCCACGCTGGCACTCTTCATTGCGGTGATGTCGATCGGTGTCGCCGCGCTCTGGCTGGCGTCGGTGACCACAACTCCCTCGAGCCGTGCTCAGAACCTGATCCTCCAGGCGGCCCTGATCCCCGCGGTCGTGATCAGTGGCCGATACCTGCTCAAGCACCGACGGCCCTGAGTCACGCAGCCACGCCGCAATCAGAGAACCGGAAGCCTCCGGTGCGGCAATCCGGACTCACCGAGGAATCGAGTGATGCCGAGGATGCCATCGGGGACGAGCTCGAGAACGATGACTCCCCCGGGCTGCCAGCCATCCGGGCCGGACAGGCGTACGGCGAACCCGGGGGCTGCGTTGGCACGCAGCGGGGTGAGTGAGACCACGCGGCTACCCCGACGCCAGGCGATGCTCGCCTCGAGGAACGCGCCGATGGCGTCGTGACCGCGATACAGATGCGGGGCGGGCGGCATCGCCAGCCAGGCCCGATCGGTCAGCAATGCAAGCACCCCGTCGATGTCGTCGGCGCTGAAGGCGCTGGCAAACCGCTCCGCCACCGCGTTCTGAGCAGGCGGCGACGGGCGCTCGACCTCCTCGCGTCGCCCTTCCACGCCGGCCCGCGCCCGCTGGAGCAGGCCCTTGATCGCCGTCGCTCCCGAGCCGAGCAGGTCTGCCGCCTCCGAGAGCGAGAACCCGAGCACGTCGACGAGAAGCAGTGCCGCGCACTGCCTGGGCGGCAGCAGCTGCAGGGCACTGACGAAGGCCAGCTCGATGTGTTCGCGGCGCTCGTGGGCCTGCGCCGGATCAGGCGTCGGATAGGGCTGGATCCAGGTCGCCCGATGGTGCTCCGTGGGCCATGGCGGCTCGAACGGTGGTGCCGGCACCAGGGGCGGGCGACGCTTGCCGTCGCGGATGGCGTTCAGGCAGCGGTTCGTCGCGATGCGAAAGAGCCAGGTCCGCGGCGACGCCCGCCCCTCGAACCCGGACAGCCCCTGCCAGGCGGCGAGCAATGTCTCCTGAAGGACCTCATCCGCGTCGTCCACCGACCCGAGCATCCGGTAGCAGTGCCGGTGCAGCTCGGAGACATGAGGGGCGACGAGGTCGCGGAAGTCATCCGCGCCCTCCTCCGTCTCCCACGTCGTCACACCAGCATCGTGCCAAACGTTCCGATCGTGACGCCCTCGGTGTCGATACCTGCAGAACGCTGCGCAGGGACCGACGTGCGCAGACCGACGAGACGGAGAAGACATGACTGGCACGGCAGCACTCGACATTGCGCGTCGCTACTTCGAGGCCTGGAGCGGAGGCGACTTCGATCGTGCGATGGAGTTCGTAGCGCCTGACATCAGGTGTCACGCGCCCGCTGGCCCGGTGATGGGGAGCGAGGAGCTCCGGGCCTTCATGGGCCCGTTCGCGGGGATGGTCCAGTCGACCAGCCTGCTCGCGGCGTACGGCGACGCGGACAACGCCGTCCTGATCTACGACACCGCCACCCCGGTCGTCGCCGAAGGACCGGGTGCTGAGTGGCACCACATCGTCGACGGCCGCATCGTCGAGATGCGCATCATCTTCGACAGGCTGCCCTTCGACGTTGCGCGTCGCTCGCACGGCGGTCAATGAATCCACCACGACAGTTGGTTCAGCGACCACCCCGACCTACGGGCGCGTCAGCACCAGGACACGACCCGAGAGCTTCCCGAGCATCCGGTAGACGTGCCACAGCGAGTCCCCGAGCATCACGTCGTACGCCGCAGCGCCGAACGCCGAGCGATAGCGCTCGGGATCACGCTGGAGCCGGGCGGCGCGGAGGAGCGCCCGGCCGCCCTGACCGGACTCCTCCTCGGAGTGCTCGCCCCACTCGGACCCGAGGTCGAGCGAGGCGTCGACGTGGAGGCCGGCGCCACGCACAGCCGCGTCCGTGACAGCCGGGTTCATGGAGGACGGCACGACCCCCATCACCGGGAACAGCCAGGAAGCCTCAGCAGCAGACAGCAGCGGCGTCGCGACGAACTGGTAGATGACGGCCCGGCCGCCGGGCCGGAGCACGCGAGCGAACTCGGCGTACGCATCGTCCAGGGAGGCGACGTGGACGAGCACGTCTCGGCACCAGACCAGGTCGACGGACGAGTCGGCGACGGGCAGGTCGGTGGCGCTCCCCCGGCCGAAGGTCACCCGCGAGGCGATCTCCTCGGGCTCGTCGCGGCGCGCCTCGCGAGCCAGGTCGAGGTGGCCCTGCACCGGATCGACGCCCAGCACCTGCAGGCCGAAGTGGGTGGCGAGCCGGAACGAGTGCTGACCCTCACCACAGCCGACATCGAGCGCGACCGAGTCGGGACGGAGGTCCAGCTCGCGCACGATCTGGAGCAGCATGCTCGGCCCACGCGGATCGAGCGACTGATCGACGAGCGAACCGAAGGCCGACTCGATCCGCGGGTAGTCCTCGTAGAAGAACCGCAGGTCGAAGCTCACGACGACTCGCGGATCTGCGACGCCAGCACGCCGGCGAGGCCGGCCAGAGCGGCGTCGAGGACGAGCTCGGAGGAGACAGAGGCCGGATCCACGCCCGGCACGTCCACCGGTGTCAGGTCGTCCCACGACCCCACCAGCGAGACGCCCGCCTCGGCGAGCCCCTCGATCAGCTGCACAGCATGGTCAGCGACCCACGGCGCGACCGGCAACCCGATCGCCGGCTCGGTGGACTTCCGGGCTGCGAGCACCTGCTTGGCGAGCAGTCCCTTGCGCAGGTCCGTTCCCGCCGGGAAGGGAAGGTCCAGGTCATTGAGGATCTCGTTCAGCCGGCGGATGACGAGGGTCGACGCCGCACCCACCGACTCGTTGTCCATCCGGGCCGGAGCGAAACCGGCAGGCGGCGTACCGAGGACGGAGCAGAAGCGTTCCCACAACAGCTCGCGAGGCGCGCCGGGCGGCGGCACGGTCACCAGCGACACCGGCGCCAGCGCACCCCACGTCCGGGCCATGCGGGCGAGGTTCTGCTGCCGCCAGAAGGTCCGTCCCGACTCGGGGGCGGAGAGAGACGAGTCCCGATGCCCCGGCCGCCAGGTCTCGATGCCGGACAGGTAGTCCGCGAACGTCCAGGTCCGTCCGTTCTGCACCGTCTCCTGCCACATGGCGGCGATGGAGCGGTTCAGGTCGCGGGCCGTGATCACGACGTCGACGGAGTGCGAGGGGAACGACGACACCACGCGCTCGGCCACGACCGCACGGACCGGACCGAGGTACTCCATCGAGATCACCGAAGTGCCCTCGTGGGCGTTCACCTTGCCGGCCATCTTGGCCCACTGCTCCTCGCCGGAGCCGAGGACGTCGCGAGCCGCCATCACCTGCGAGAGCCAGTTCATCCCGGGGACCAGGATGCCGCGTTCCTCCAGCAGCATCGGCTTGTTGGCGAACAGCCGCGACTGGATGAACGAGGTGCCCGACTTCATGGCTCCCACGTGGAGCACGAGGCGGCGCGACATGCGCGTCACCCTATCCAGAGACTCGCTCAGGCCTTGAGCTTGTAGTCCTTGAGCAGCGAGCGCCCGATGATCATCTTCTGGATGTCGGAGGTGCCCTCGCCGATCAGCATGAACTTGACCTCGCGCATGAGCCGCTCGATCTCGTACTCCTTGGAGTAGCCGTAGCCGCCGTGGATCCGGAAGGAGTCCTCGACGACCTCGTTGGCGAACTCGGAGCCGAGCATCTTGGCCATGCCGGCCTCGACATCCACGCGACCGCCGGAGTCCTTGAGGCGAGCCGCGCGCACCATCATCGTGTGGGCGGTCTCGACCTTGGTCGCCATGTCGGCCAGGCGGAACAGCACGGCCTGGTGCTCGGCGATGATCTTGCCGAAGGTCTTGCGCTGCTGGGCGTAGGCGATGCCGAGCTCGAAGCCGCGCCAGGCCAGGCCGCACGCGCGGGCGGCGACGTTGACGCGACCGACCTCGACGCCGTCCATCATCTGGAAGAAGCCCTTGCCCGGCTCGCCGCCGAGGATCTGGTCGGCCGAGATCTTGTGGTCCTCGAGGATCAGCTCGGTCGTCTCGACGCCCTTGTAGCCCATCTTGTCGAGCTTGCCGGGGACGGTGACGCCCTGGGCGGTCTCGCCGAACCCCGGGGTCTTCTCGACCAGGAAGGTGGTCATGTTCTTGTAGACGCTCTCGGCGCCCTCGTCGGTCTTGACCAGCGTGGCCACCAGGGTGGAGGTGCCACCGTTGGTCAGCCACATCTTCTGGCCGGTGATGGAGTAGGACCCGTCCTCCAACTTGGTGGCCTTGGTCGACACGGCAGAGACGTCGGAGCCGAGGCCGGGCTCGGACATCGAGAACGCGCCGCGGGCCTCGCCGGTCGCCATCCTCGGGAGGTACTTCTGCTTCTGCTCATCCGTGCCGTGCTGCATCAACAGGTAGGCCACGATGAAGTGCGTGTTGATGACACCCGAGACGCTCATCCAGCCGCGCGCGATCTCCTCGACGACCAGCGCGTAGGTCAGGATCGACTCGCCCAGCCCGCCGAACTCCTCGGGGATCGTCAGGCCGAAGACGCCCAGCTCCTTGAGGCCCTCGATGATGTCGGTCGGGTACTCGTCAGCGTGCTCGAGCTCCTGCGCAACCGGGATGATCTGCTCGTCGACGAACTGACGGACCGCCTTGAGGATCTCGGTCTGGTCCTCGGTGAGTCCTTCGGTCTGGCACAGGCGACCCATGGGCGCTCCTTCATTCGGCTACGTCGTGGCTTGCAGGAGTTTAGGCGGGTACGGCGAAGCGCCACCCTGCGTCCGGCATGAGAGTCGTCACACGCCCTTGATGGCCTGGCGCAGCCTGGCCAGGCGCGTCGGCGGGTCGGCGGGCGCAGGCGTCCGCTCGCTGCGTCGTTGCAGATCGCCCAGCAGGGTCGCCACCAGGTCGAGGGCCACGTCGGCGACCTCGGCCTCGGTGACCGAGTCGGGATGCCGCCGGGGCGGCAGGTCGTCGGGGACGAGCAACAGGTCCACCTCCCCGATCACGTCGTACGCCGCAGCGCGCACCTTCGCCACCGCGCGAGCGCCCCGCGCTCGAGCGTCCTCCACCTGGTCGGCCGCCGGCCAGAACGGCTCGCCCTTGCGGGGCACCAGGCGCTCGTCGGCCAGGAAGGAACGCAGCCACACCCCGCGCGCACGCGCGTTGTTGAATCCCGTCAGCCGCTCGTTGACCCGACGCAGCGTCTCCGCCTCGACCACGCCCATCGACGAGTTGGCGAAGCCGCGCGAGGTGTCGCACGTGTCGGGCGAGATGCCGAGCACGGAGCAGAACCGCTCCCACAGCTCCTCGCGGGTCGACCCCGCCGGGGACGGGGCGATCAGGTGCAACCGCTCCGCCGGCACCGACGGGGCCCAGCGGTCGATCACGAGACCCAGGTCGAGCGAGCGCCAGTCCCACACGTCGCGCGGGTCGTCGCTCTCGGTTCGCCCGTAGTCCGCCAGCGGCGTCGTCGCCTTGTTCTTCAGCGACTCCTGCCAGCTGCTCGTCAGCAGTCCGAGGGGATCGCGAGTCGTGATGATCAGGTGCACCTCGGCGGGCGCCAGCTCAGCCACCATCCGCTGCGCCTGCTGCGCCGACGCGGCGCAGAAGAACTCGTGGCTGATCAGCACGTCACCGTCGAAGGAGGACGCGTCCGCGAGGATCCGGGACCACGCCTCCGAGGCGCCCGCGCCCCGACGCAGGACGCCCGGGTCGTCGCGCACGATCATCGAGGCGAACAGGTGGTCGCTCTTGCGCGCCCCGGGCAGCAGCACGCCGGCGTCGCGCAACTGCGCCCGCCCCGGCCACGCGATCGCCTGGAGGTAGGACGTCCCGGTCTTGGGAAGCCCGATGTGCACAAAGACGTGACCCGCCACGGGACTAGGAACCCAGCTCGTCGACGTACTGCTCGACCGCCGCCGCGTCGGCAGCAGGCAGCAGCTCGGTGACGACGTCGAGCAGCTCGGCGAAGCGCTGGTTGAGCACCGCGCTCTCCTCGACGCGCGCGGTCAGCATTGCGACCCGTGCCTCCAGGTCCTCGACACGTCCGGCCAGGTCCTTCTTGGAATTCCTCATTGCCACTCCACCTCCAGGCGGCAGGACCGCCACCGCTTCCCGTCGGACAACTCTTCGCCGTACCCGTAGTCGATCGGCTGCCCGACCAGGTCGACCATCCCGGTGACCACTCCACCACGCGCCTCGACGTCGTCGATCACGTCACCCGGCGACAGCGCGCGCAGCAGTGACGGCCGTCCCTCCGGATCCTCGATCGGCGAGGTCAGGAACTCCAGGTGCACCCGCTCCCCCTCTTCCAGCACCATCTTGACGAGGCGCCAGAAGTTGTCCACGCCGTACGGCGAGGTCGAGTCGATCAGGTGACGAGCCAGCACCGTGCGCGGTCCGGGGCGCGCCTGCAGCAGCGCACCCCACGACAGCACGTGCCGCAGCTCGAGGAGGTTCATGGTCCGCAGCTCCGCCGGCCACCCCTGCGCGGACGCCTTCGCCGCGATGAACTGCATTGCCACGCCGGAGTAGTCGAGCCCGATCGCCGGGCGCCCCTGCTTGGCCAGCCAGCGCACGTCGCGCCCACGCCCGCAGCCGACGTCGATCACCCACGTCTCGGGGTCCTCGCGCTCGTGCAGGTGCAGGGAGATGTCGTGCGGCGGCTGGTACGGCGGCAGCAACCGCGCGAGGCCGTAGCGGTGGTCCCAGGCCGCGCGATGCAGCCGAGTCCCACGGAACCACTGGTCGAAGCGCCGCTGGACGTCGGGGTCCTTCTCGTAGCGGAAGGCCGGGTCCGGCACCTTCCACCCGGGTCCGTAGGTCGCCGTCAGCAGCCGCTCGGGATCAGCGGGCGCGGGAAAGGACCGGCCGTCGAGCGTGACCGTGCCGAGCGGGAAGATCCACTCGCGTTCGTACGGCGCCCAGATCTCACCGAGCAGCGCGAGGTGCCCCTCGCTGAAGAAGCCGCCGAAGACGTCGAGGCCGCGGACCGAGCCGTCGGCGTCGGGCACGTCGATCTTGAACGCTCCCCCGCTGTGCCGGCTCGTGGCGTAGCCCCGGCGCTCGACGGCGCGCTGGACGCGGTGCGACTCGCGGATCACGTCGATCGGGTGGCTGTGCTCGCTGACATAGCCGACGTCGGCGTCGTTGTCGTGCCCGAGGAACGTGCCCTCGCGGACGGCACCGAGCAGCGTGCCGTAGGCCGGGAACGCCTCCAGTCCCTGCTCCTGGAGCAGGCCGAGCACGGTCTCGAGCGCGTCGAGCAGTGGCGTGAGCTCCGCCGCGTCCTTGGTCTCGAACGTCTTGACGAGCTTGCCGTACATGTCGATGCCGAGCGGTGCACCGTCGCGGCCGACCACGGTCAGCCGCCGGTCCTCGTCGCCGAAGCGGACCTCGTCGTCGAAGACGCTGGTGCCGTCGCCGAGCGCGATGCCGAGCCGGGTCACGCCGACGAGGTGCAGGGTGAGCCGCTCCGGCCACGCGACGTACCGCTGGGAACCGTCGGGACCGCTGTCGCGCACGGACCAGAAGGACCAGATGCGGCGGCCGTCGAAGGACACGTTGCAGAGCACGTCGTCGGTCGCGTCGAAGCGCAGACCCTCGTCGTCGACGCGGATGTCGCTGAGGACAGGAACAGTCATGGAGGACTCAGACCCGGCCCAGGAACCGGTCCGGGACGCGCACGAACGGACGGTTGCGCATGGCCTGGACCTGGCCGCCACCGACCGCGCGCCAGGTGTCGGGCGCGCTCTGCTCGACGATGCTCGGCAGCTTCTTCAGCGGCGGACCGAAGGGCTTGATCGCGTCGTGGTCGATCTCGGCGGTGATCTCGTCGAGCAGGTCGACCATGTCGCCACCGCTGCGCTCCCAGCTGGTGCGCGCGGCGCGGCCGTCGCTGCGGAACATCTCGTGGCGATGGTCGGCCACCGCCTTGAGGTGGTCGCGGTCGGCGAACTTCATGTGGAACATGAACAGCTCGGGGTCGACCTCGAACGGGCACCGGATGCCGTGCGAGGCGAGCGCCCAGTTGGCCGGCTCCCACTTCAGCGACGGCTTGCACATCAGCGGCAGGAACTTCGCCAGCCGGCGCTGGCCCAGGATCGGCTCGCCGTCCACGAGCGGCGGTTCGAGCGCCACGTCGTGGACGAGGTTGAGCCCCATCACGCCGACGGCCTGGCGGTCGGGTCGGGCCGCGACGAAGTGCCGCAGTGACTCGTGCACCTTCGGGTCAGCGACGATGAACTCGTCGACGTCGCAGAAGATCGTTGCGTCGTACGCCTCGAGCAGGCCGGCGGACAGGCCGCCGAGCAGTCCCATGCGGGCCGGCTCGAAGGACTTCTTCGTCAGTGGCGGGATCCGCAGCACCGGGCACGGCAGGTCGTCGGTGGAGCCGTCGGAGCTGTTGTCGTCGACGACGATGAGGTTCTCCGCACCGACCTCGCGTGAGTAGTGATCCACCCACCGACGCAGCATCGTGCCCTCGTCGCGGGCCATCGTGATGACGGCGACACTAGGAAGATTGGTGCCGGGGAGATTCATGCGTTCCTCCGCTGCTGCTTTTGCTGCTGCTGCTTGCGCCGGCGCAGTCGCTGGCGGTGCTTGACCTCGCGCTCCATGCCGATCTCGGTCATCTTGGCCAGGCCCTCCATCGCGGCGTCCAGCTGCTGCTCGAGCGAGACCTGCCGGGGGTGAACGCCGCCGACCTTCTGCGGCAGCAGCTCGTCGAGGTCACCGATGACCCGGTGTCCCTGCTTGCGCAGCGCCGCGACCTCGGCGGCCCCGCGCTTGATCACCCAGCGCTCGTCGACGGCGAGCGTCGGCTCGCCCCGGCGCCCGACCAGTCCGCGCTTGGTCAGCAGGTGCTTGACCAAGAGATCGTAGAACTTGTGGTCGGCCGCGGGCGTGCCGTCGCGGCCGAGGATCTCGTTGAGGTGGCGCAACGTCATCGCGGTGGCCAGCCCGATCGACCGGTTGGCGCGCACGTTGAGCTCGAAGGCGCCCGGGTCGAGCTCCAGCACCTGCGCGAAGCGCTCCCACAACAGGTTGCTGGGGGCTCCCTTCGCCGGCACGGTCATCAGGGTGAAGTGGTCGGCGCCGACGGCGTCGCTCCAGCGGCGCGCGATCGCGGCCAGGCCCTGGTGGTTCCAGAAGTTGCGGGCGACGGGGTTCTGGTTGTCCTCGGAGCGTACGGCGCCGAGGTAGTCGTCCCAGGTCACCGCCGATCCGTTCTGCACGGACTCGAGCCACATCGCGGCAATGTTGCGGGCCAGGTCACGGCCGGTCAGCACGACCTCCAGCCGGCCCTCGAGGGAGTCGCGGATGATCTCGATCTTGCGGGTGACCCGGGGCGCCAGGAACTCCATGGAGACCACGACCGTGCCGGGGGCGGCGTTGATGGAGTCGACGAGCATGCACCACGGCCCGGCCGGATCGAGCGGGGGCTGGTTGGGCCCACCGGACGCGATCAGGTCCTGGACGGCGGCGACCTGGTCGCGCCAGCGCTCACCGGCGAACGAGATGCCGTGCTGGGCCAGCTCGTCGCCGTTGTTGCCCAGGACGTTCTGGATGAAGCTCGTGCCCGACTTCATCGAGCCGATGTGGAGGACGACGCGCTCAGCCACGCCCGACTCCTTCCCCGATGCCGTTCGGCACCGTGCAGCCGGCCCCGGTTGGCCGGTAGTGCGTGGAAGACCCTACGGCAGCCGCACATCCACGAGGGCCATGTTGTGGTCGGTGACGAGGCTGAGCAGCGGCGGTCGGGTGTACTCGAAGTTGCTGTACGTCGCCTCCGGCGACCCGAAGATCCAGTCGACGCGCATCCGGCTGGGCGGGTTGGTGCACTTGCCGGACGCCTGGTCGTAGGCGCCGCCGAACGGGCTGACGAGGTCGGTCTTCGAGAGCACCTTGCACATCAGGGTGCGCTTCTCGTTCATGTCGCCCACGAAGAAGACCGGGAGGCCGGTGGCGCGCAGCTCGTTGATCTTGGCGATCTGCACGTTCGTTGCGCGGTCGCGCTTGAACTGGTAATCCCAGGGCGCGTTGTGGACGTTGATCACGTAGATCTCCTTGCCGGTCACCCGGTGCCGGAGCTTCACGATCGGGCGGGGAAGCTCCTTGCTGATGAACTGGTTCATCATGGACGTCTTCTCGACCGCGTCCCAGACGCTCGTGCGCCACGCCAGGGCGGCCTCGGACGCGTCATCGCCCGACTCGGGACGGGGCCAGACGTCCCAGGTGCCGCGGGCGGCCTTGAGGAAGTGGAACATCTGGTCGGAGTTGGGCTCCTGCAGCCCCATGATGTCGATGGCGCTGGCGTCGAGCTGGTCGGCCATCCACCCCATGCGCGTGGTGGCGGGACCGTAGGAGTCGTCGCCGGCGTAGGGACGGGTGTGCCCGTTGCCGAGCGCGTTGACGGTGGCGATCCGGAAGTCGGTCGCGCCCGCGGGGTCTGCGGCGGGCAGCGGCTCGACCTCGACCGGCGACGGGCTGCTGACGAGGTTGCCGTTGCCGAGCTGGGCTCGGTCGTTGGCGCCCCAGCAGCCGACACCGCTCGAGATGACGGCGCAGACGTGGCGCCAGCCGCCCTCGATCTGGGACAGCCCGGCCGGGCCGGCCGTCGGCTCCATCGTGAACGGCGCGGAGCCGTCACCGATGAGGCCGTAGGCGTTGTTGCCCCAGCACCACGCCTGGCCCTGGTCGTCGAGCAGGCAGGAGCCGCCCTCGAAGGTGGTGATGTCGACGGCCTTGCGGCCGCCCAGCACGAGCTGCGGGGTGGCGGTGGTGGTGACGTTGCCGTTGCCGAGGGCGCCGTACGTGTTGCGTCCGAAGCAGTAGACCTGGCCGGTCGAGTCGAGGGCGCACGTGTGCGACCAGGAGGTCGAGACCTCGACCCAGCTGGTGGCGGTGCCCACGCGAGTGGGCTTGTTCTTGCCGGCGAACGACCCGGTGCCGAGCTGGCCGAAGAGGTTGCCGCCCCAGCACCACAGCGAGCCGTCGGTCTTGGTGCCGCACACGAAGCGGCTGCCGACCGAGACGGTCGCCCACTTGCCACCGGGCAGCTTGTAGGGCTTGGCCTTCTGCTTGGCCGCGACCGGGCCGAGCTGGCCGGCCGCGTTGTCACCCCAGCAGTAGAGCTTGGACTGGCTGGTGATGGCGCAGGTGTTGAACCAGGAGGCGTTGACGCTCTTCCACTTCATGTCCTTGGCCACCACGACGGGCTTGGCGCGCACCGTGGTCGTGCCGTCGCCGACCTGGCCGCGGTGGTTGAGGCCCCAGCAGAAGAGCTTGCCGCTGTTCTTGATCCCGCACGTGGACGCGCCACCCGCGGAGACCGAGCGCCACTTGTTTCCGCCCTTGACCCGCTGCGCCACGGTCACGTCGGGACCGACGGTGCCGTCGCCGAGCTGACCGTACTGGTCGCGTCCCCAGCACAGGAGCGAGCCGTCGCCGGGCAGCCGGCAGCCGTGCTCACCGCCGCTGGACAGGGTCTCGACGGCGGCGCGACGCACCTGGCGCTCGACCGGCCGGGCCTGGGTCCGGGCGGAGGACGGGGTGGACGACTGAACGCTGGTGGCGCTGCTGATCGACGCCCCGGCGCCCGCGGGGGCGGCCAGGGTGATCGGCATGAACGCGCTGGCGATCAGGGCGATGAGGGCGACGGGCGCCTTCATGGCAACCTCCGAGATAGACGACACGGGCAGGTCGGGCAACAAGAAGCAACTTGCGCAACATCTGTCACGGTAGTTCACAAATGTCACAGGGGCCAGACCGTGACCGGCGTGGCCCCTGCAGTGAGTGACGCTTCTCAGCGCCCGTGAGTTGTCAGAGCACCGGCTTCATCTTGCCGAGACCCATCTCCTGGCGGACCAGCGCGAACGGGTCGAAGCCGGGCTGCTGGCGCAGCACGATCTCCTTGATCAGGTCCTGGCCCTGCGGCGGCGGGTTCTTGAACAGGTAGTTGATGAAGCCGGAGTAGTCCTCCTCCAGCGACTG
Source organism: Nocardioides sp. (assembly GCA_039914485.1). GTDB lineage: Bacteria > Actinomycetota > Actinomycetes > Propionibacteriales > Nocardioidaceae > Nocardioides. The sequence continues at coordinate 7,231 of JBDSPC010000448.1, read as the reverse complement.
GCTGCGGACGATGAAGCCCTGCTCGTCGGACAGGGTGCTCATGCCCGACCAGTTGGCGCTGCCCTGGTAGACGATGTGCGAGGAACGCTTGCCGTCGAAGTTGCCGGAGATCGTCAGCGCCTTCATGTGGATGTAGCGGTCGACGTACATGTCGCCGTTGGTGTCCTCCAGGATCGTCTTGCGCGGGATGTCCTGGAGGTTCTTGCGGGCGTTGTTGTTGAGCACGCCGTAGACGAGCTTGATGTTGCAGCCACGCTCCTTGAGCGCCTTGAGCTTGCCGGAGACGGCGGTGCCGATCTTGCCGTTGAAGACGGCCTGCGAGACGCGGATGACGGTCGTGCCCTTCTTGCCGGCATCACCGACGGCGCCCTTGCACTTCACCTTGTCCAGCAGCCGCATCACGTTGTAGTTGCGCAGCTTGCCCATGTTGGGGAAGAACCAGCCCTCGTAGGGGCCGTCCTCGAAGGTGTAGAAGGCCTTCTTGATCGGCTTGTCCCGCGACATCTGCTTGAAGATGTGCGTGTAGTTCTCCCAGGTGACCGGGCGGTCGACGATCGTCAACAGGTCGTTCCACTGGACGTACGCCGCAGCGTCGGTCAAGTTGGCGGAGGTCGACATCACCACGTTGTTGCGGCCACCGGTGTTGGAGAACATGAAGAACTTGCCGTGCTGGATGCCCTCCTTGCCGCGGCAGGAGTTCTTGCAGGTGCGGAACCAGCTCTCCATGCCCTCGGCCCGCTTCTTGTTCCCCTTGGCGAGCGCGTCCCGCGTCCGCGGGTAGTAGCTGCCCGCGCCCTGCGACTGCGCAAGGCCGTTGGCCATGATGATCTGGACGCTCACGCCGCGCTTGTGCGCCGCGATGATGTCGTTGACGTAGAGGGCGTTGCTGTAGTTCCAGGTGACCAGCCGGATCTGCGAGCCCTTGGGGCTGTTCGCGATCGCGTTGCGGATGTAGCGGTTGATCTTGTGGGACTGCTCGGGATCACGCGGCTCGTTGAACCGGACGCCCGACTTCGGCTTCCACTTGCTCGTCGACTGCGTGGGCTCCTCGGTCGGCGTCGTCGGGACGGGCGTCGTGGGCACCGGCGTCACCGTCGTGGTCGGCACCGGCGTCGTCGGGACCGGCGTCGTGGGGACCGGCGTCGTCGGGACCGGCGTCGGCGTCGCCGTCGGTGTCGACTGAGCCGACTGAGCCGACTGCGCCGGCTGGCTGAGGGCGTTGGCCTGCGTGGCGAGCGTCGTCAGCGGTGCGATGACCCCCAGGATCGAGGCCGCGACCGTGATGGTCATGCGTGACTTCATGGTGGTGACTTGTCCCCTTGGGTGTCGGACGAAAACGTTGGAGGCTCGGACGAGCGGCGTGCGTCTAGTGCTGTGATGGCTCCGCGGCCTGATTCGTTGTGGTCAGGCCTGACAGGTCGCCAGGAGCTGCTGGTACTCCTCGTTGGTCTCGAGGTCGCCGGCGTCGGTGATCACATTGCCCTTCATGGCAAAGAACCGGCCGTCCTGCTCGATGAACGTGGCGCCGTAGCCGCACTTCTTCCTGGCGGGCTTGATCGTCTCTCCGTCGGTGGTGCAGGCCGTGTAGTCGGCCGGCAGCTCCTGCCCGTCGACCCAGACCGAGGCACAGTCGGGCAGCGCTCCCGGCTCGGTCGTGGCGTCGCTGGGCGACTCGCTCGGCGTCTCGGACGCCGCCTCGGAGCTCGGATCACTGGCTCGATCCGCGTCCGCTTCGTTGCCGCACGCGGCGAGCGCCGTCATCGCACAGAGGGCGACCAGTACGGCCGAGAGCCTGATCCGGAGATTTGCCATACCACCGATGGTAAATGACTTGGGCCGGACGGCCACATCTCGCGCACACCCCGGCCCGTCGAGTCGTGCCCCTCGGCGCGCTCGCCCGGGTAGCCTTCGCTGCCATGAGCAGCACTCCGACCAGGGTCTACCTGGCCCGCCTCGTGGGCCTGCCGATCTTCGACCCCCAGGGCGACCAGGTCGCCAAGGTCCGCGACGTCGTCGTGGCCCTGCGCTCGGAGTCCACGAGCCAGCCGCGCGTTCTCGGCCTGGTCGCCGAGGTGTTCGGCCGGCGCCGGATCTTCGTGCCGATGACCAGGGTCACCAACATCGACAGCGGGCAGGTCTACACGACCGGCCTGCTCAACATGCGCCGCTTCGAGCAGCGCAGCACCGAGACCCTCGTGATGGGCCAGATGTTCGATCGCCGGGTGACCATTCGTGGGTCCGGCGACGGTGCAGACATCCAGGGCACGGTCTACGACGTCGCGATGGAGCAGGCCCGCAACCGCGACTGGGTGCTCTCGCGCGTCGCCGTACAAGAACCGTCCAAGGGGTTCCGTCGTCGCGGCCAGACCCACACCGTCGAGTGGCGCGACGTCGAGGGCCTCGCGCGGCGCGAGGAGACCCAGGGCGCCACCCACCTCAACGCCACGCTGAGCGAGATGCGCCCGGCCGACGCGGCCAACGTCATCCACGAGCTGCCACGCGAGCGGCTGCTGGCCGTGGTCGCCGCGATGAACGACGAGCGGCTGGCCGACGTGCTGGAGGAGCTGCCCGAGGAGGACCAGGTCGAGATCCTCGAGCTGCTCGACCGCGAACGCGCGGCCGACGTGCTGGAGGAGATGTCGCCCGACGACGCGGCCGACCTGATCGCCGACCTGCACCCCGACACCGCCGCCACGCTGCTCGGCCTGATGGAGCCCGAGGAGGCCGAGGACGTACGCCGACTGATGTCCTACGCCGACAAGACAGCCGGCGCCATGATGACGCCCGAGCCCGTCATCCTCTCCCCCGACGCCACGGTCGCCGACGCGCTCGCACACGTCCGCAACCCGGAGCTCACCCCCGCTCTGGCGGCCCTCGTCTACGTGTGTCGCCAGCCGCTGGAGACGCCCACGGGGCGCCTCCTCGGCGCCGCCCACATCCAGCGGCTGTTGCGCGAGCCGCCCTCGACCCTGGTGGCCGCGGCCCTCGACGAGTCGATGGACCCGTTGCGCCACGACGCGACGATCGACGAGGTGGCGGCGCACCTGGCGACGTACAACCTCGTCGCCTGTCCCGTCGTCGATGAGGAGGGGCGCCTCCTCGGCGCGGTGACGGTCGACGACCTGCTCGACCACATGCTGCCCGACAACTGGCGCGACCAGGCCGACCGGCCCGGCCCGATCGCCGGGGGGGGTGGCCGATGAGCGAGCCCCGCACCCGCGCCCGCCTCGACACGCCTCGCGAGACCCGCCGCCCGCCGCTGGTCCGGCGCCCGAGCTACGACGCCGACGCTTTCGGGTCCTTCGCCGAGCAGTTCGCGCGCTTCATGGGCACGGCCAAGTTCCTGATCTACATGACCCTGTTCGTGGCGGTGTGGGTCGTCTGGAACACCCTGGCGCCGAGCGACCTGCGGTTCGACGAGTTCCCCTTCATCTTCCTCACGCTGATGTTGAGCCTGCAGGCGTCGTACGCCGCACCGCTGATCCTGCTCGCCCAGAACCGCCAGGAGTTCCGGGACAAGGTGGTGGCCGAGCAGGACCGCCAGGCCAATGCCCGCGCGCACGCCGACATGGAGTTCCTGGCCCGCGAGGTGGCCTCGCTGCGCATGTCCGTGGGCGAGGTCGCGACCCGCGACTTCCTGCGCTCCGAGCTCAAGGGCCTCTACGCCGACATCGAGGAGCTCGCCCGAAGTGAAGAGGACGACGATCAGCCACCGGCGGGGTGAGCCGCCCGGTCGGCTCGTAGACTCGGGCCCATCATGAGCACCCCCACTGTTGAACAGATCACCGCCGCCCTCGCCCAGGTCAACGACCCGGAGATCAAACGGCCCATCACCGAGCTGAACATGGTCGACTCGGTGACCGTCTCCGACGGCGGCGAGGTCGCCGTCACCGTGCTGCTCACTGTCGCCGGCTGCCCGCTCAAGGACACGATCACCCGCGACGTGACGGCAGCCGTCAACACGGTCGCCGGCGTGACCGGCGTCGACCTCACCCTCGGCGTGATGACCGCCGAGCAGCGCGGTGGCCTCAAGGAGGTCCTCAGCGGCGGCAAGGCCGAGCGCGAGATCCCCTTCGCCCAGCCCGGCTCCCTGACCAAGGTCTATGCCATCGCCAGCGGCAAGGGCGGTGTCGGCAAGTCCTCGGTCACCGTCAACCTCGCGCTCGCCATGGCCAAGCAGGGGCTGAAGGTCGGCATCGTGGACGCCGACATCTACGGCCACTCCGTGCCCGCGATGCTCGGCGTCGCCGACTCCCGTCCGACCCAGGTCGACGACCTGATCATGCCCGTGCCGACCCCGAGCGGTGTCTCGGTCATCTCCATCGGGATGCTCAAGCCGAAGCGCGAGCAGGTCGTCGCGTGGCGCGGCCCGATGCTCGACCGGGCCTTGGTCCAGATGCTCTCCGACGTCTACTGGGGCGATCTCGACGTGCTCCTGCTCGACCTGCCCCCGGGCACCGGCGACGTCGCCATCTCGCTCGGCCAGCACCTGCCCAACGCCGAGTTCGTCGTCGTCACGACGCCGCAGGAGGCCGCCGCCGAGGTGGCCGAGCGCGCCGGCACGATGGCCTCGATGATGCACCAGCGCGTCGTCGGCGTGGTCGAGAACATGAGCTTCCTGACCCTGCCCGACGGCTCCACGATGGAGGTCTTCGGCAGTGGCGGCGGCGACCGGGTGGCCGCGACTCTGTCCCAGCGCTTCGGCTACGACGTCCGGGTGCTCGGCCGCATCCCGCTCGACCCCTCCCTGCGTGAAGGTGGCGACGCCGGCAAGCCGAGCGTCGACTCCGATCCCACGTCGGCGGCGGCGATCGAGCTGGTCAAGATCGCCGAGGACCTGATCGGTCGCGGGCGCGGCCTGGCCGGCATGCAGCTGGGCCTCACCCCGAGCGCGAAGTTCTGATCCATGTTCGGCGTCGGGCTGGCTGAGATGGCGTTGATCGCGTTCGTCGCGATCATCGCCTTCGGCCCCGACCGACTGCCCGTGCTGGCCAAGCAGGCCGGCATCATGATGCGCAAGGCCAAGGCCATGGCCAACTCCGCGCGCGACGAGATCCGCGAGGAGCTCGGCCCGGAGTACGCCGATCTCGAACTGCGCGACCTCGACCCCCGCACCATCGTGCGGCGCCACATCATCGAGGCGATGGAGGACGAGGACACCCGCCCGGTGCCGGAGCCCGCGCTTGCCGAGGGCCAGCGTCCGCCGTACGACGTCGACGCGACCTGAGTCCCGGCCCTCGGCTCAGTCCCGGCTCTGCACCGCACTGATCGCGTCGTAGGCGATCAGCACCCGCTCGTCACCGGGCGTCGCGATCTCGACGAAGTCGGCGCCCACGCGGCGTACGACGGCTTCGTGCTGACCGCCGTCGACGAGGTGTACGACGCAGCGCACCCCTGACTCGGCCAGCCGGCGCAGCGCCGACGCGACGCCGAGCTTGTGCAGCGGCGACCAGGCGACCTCGGGGAGCGAGCGGTCAGAGGCTCCCTGCACCACCTCGATGCAGGGCGTGCGCACGATCCAGTCCTGCGCGTGCCCACTGACCAGGCACCAGCCGACGCCCATGCGCTGCAGCTCGCCCTCGACGCGTCCCACGCCCACGACGGTGAGCGCCACCCGGTCCCCGGCGCTGGCCATCAGCCTCGAGTCCAGGGTGACCCGGCTGTACTCCGCGCGGCTGCGATCGACCAGCTCCGCGTCGCGCTCCTGCTCGTAGAGCGCCGACGCCTGCCCCTCGAGGTCGTCGAAGAGCGCGAAGAGCTGGTCGTCCCAGGACGGGTGTGGCGACATGCGTCGACCCTAGCCTGCCTGTGCACAACCCGTTGACATCGTGTGCGACGTTGCTTTAAATGATGCAAACAGACGCAAACGAAAGGTTTGGGGATGTCTCGGGGAAAAGATCCATCAGTGGGCCGCTGCCTGGCGGTCTGGTTGCTCATCACCACTGTTGCGCTCGCCACCTGCGCGACGGTCGCTGAGGCGGCCGGGTCGCTGGCGTCGCCGGCGACCTGGCACGGCTCGTTCGAGGACCTGCTCGTCGCGGTCGCGTCGGCGGCCCTGGTCGCCTGCGCGGGTTGGCTCTGGCTCGTCACCACCGCGACGGTCGCCGACCTGGTGCGCCGGCGCCCCGCCCCCGCTGCACCTCGTGGGCTCACGCGCCGGCTGGTGCTGGCCGCCTGCGGCGCCGCCGTGCTGGCGGGTGTCTCCGCCCCCGCGATGGCCGGCAGCGGTGCCGGCGACCACTCCCTGGTCGGGCTGCCGATGCCCGACCGGGCCGTCGCCGACTCCGCTTCGCACGCGATTGCGAAGCCCGCCCCCGAGCCAGCGCCGGCGGCGGTCCGGGCGCCTGCACACGAGTCGATCATCGTCCGCACGGGCGACTCGCTGTGGTCCATCGCCTCGGAGCGACTCGGGCCGGACGCCGCACTCGCCGACATCGATGCGGCCTGGCGCGAGCTCTATGCCGCCAACCGGTCGGCGATCGGCGCTGACCCCGACCTCATCCGCCCCGGCCTCGACCTCGAGCCGGGATCGAACCGAAAGGCCCGACCATGAGCGAGCGAGTGAGCGACAACGTCATCTCGATCAGGCGCGCCGTCCCGGTCGCCAGCGTCCAGGGCTCGCTCGCCCTCGACCTCACGCCTCGGCTCGACCCGCCGGAGACCGAGGTCCAAGCAGGACCGAACCGCCCGCCCATGAGGACCGGTGATCTCGTCGGCGCCGAGACTCAGAAGCGGGCGGAGCTCGACAGCTTCGTCCGCCGCCACCTGGCCTGCGCCGTGGAGATCGCGTGCGGCGACCGGCCGGCGACCCAGCTGCTGCGGCACTGCTCCCCCGTGGTCTACAACGAGCTCACGCGTCGCGCTCAGCTCGTGGCGAAGGCGGCAGGGACCACTGCGACGCTCGGACGTGGCCGCGGTGCCATCCGCCCGGTGCTGCGTTCGGCGCACACCAGCCTGGTCCGCGACGACGCCCTGGAGGCCGCAGCCCACGTGCGGTACGGCGCTCGCTCCCGTGCGCTCGCAGCCCGCTTCGAGGTCGTCGACGGTCGCTGGCAGTGTGTGGCCCTGGAATGGGCCTGAATCAACCAGCGGCTGGCTCCTAGCTGTACTCGGCTGACAGGTTCATGACAGTCGGCTGATCGGCGGGTGGCCTCCCAGAGCGGAGTGGCGGCGTCCAGTGTTGTAGAACTCGAGCCAGGGTGCCAGTGCGGCTGTGCGGGCGTTGTTGCTG
>JBDSPC010000334.1:0-3359 GCA_039914485.1 Nocardioides sp. | reverse complement strand
GGGGGTGCCGGGCCGGTCGCGGGCGAGCGCCTCGCACAGCTCGGCCCGGTCGAGGCCGGGCACCAGCTCCGTAGCGGCGTCCAGCAGTCGCCGTACGCCACCGGCGGTGACCACCGGCGGCCCGTCGTGCTCCTCGGAGGTCGCACCGACGACCACCTCACCGTCGGGCCGCGGCACGACGTAGACCGGCTCCCCGCGCACCCAGCCGCGGAGCACGCGAGTCAGCCCGACGTCGCCGCGGAGTCGCAGGATCTCGCCGCGGACACCACGCACCAGGTGTCCGTACGGCGACGGCAACCGCGCACCGGTCGCGAGCACCGTCGCGTCGGGCTTCGCGACCGGGGCGTGTGCGATGACCCGCGGACCGAGACGAGCGAGCAGTGCCGCAATGACGGACCGCGGATCGACCGCGCGATCGTGCGTCAGCACAGCTGCCGCGGTGACGCGGCCGAGTGCGGGTTCGAGCATCCGGGCCTGCCGGCCGTCGAGCACCTCGACGTCCTCACCGAGGAGCGCGAGCAGGTCCGCCTGGCGCTCGACCTCTTGGCGGTCACCGGCGTCGATCCCGACCAGCAGGGTCCCGCAGTCGTGCAGGGGCACGGCCAGCTTCTCGGCGTACGGCGGCCACAACCGCGCGGAGGCAACGCAGAGCGCATGCAGGGCGGCCTCACCGTGCCAGGCCTCGCCCGAGGGCGAGAGCATGCCGGCGGCGGCATGACTCGCGCCAGATCCCGGGGCGGGGTCGATGACGACGACGTCGTGGCCGCGGTCGACGAGCTCGGCCGCGCAGGCGAGGCCGACGATGCCGCCACCGAGGACGTGCACGCGCATCAGCCGACCGCCGTCACGAGCTCCTTCGCGGCTGCTGCTGGATCGGGATGTCGCCAGATCGAACCGATCACGGCGACTCCGTGAGCGCCGGCCGCTCGTGACGCGCGCGCGCCCGCCGCATCGACGCCACCGATGGCGATCAACGGGAGCACCCCTGCTGCGGCGCCGATCGCGTCGAGGCCCAACGGGTCCGGGAGGCCGGTCTTGGAGGTGGTGGCGAAGACGGGACCGAAGCCCGCGTAGGTCGCGCCGTCGGCGGCGGCCCGGTGAACGGCTGCGGCGCTGCGGCAGGTGGCGCCGACGACGAGGTCGGGCGCGATACGCCTGGCGTCGACGACCGAGAGGTCATCGGCTCCGAGGTGCACGCCGTCGGCTCCGGTGGCGAGCGCGACGTCGAGCCGGTCGTCGACGATCACCGTCGCGCCACTCGGTCGGACCGCCGCGAGCACGAGCCTGGTCAGCGCGACCAGCTCGCGCGTGGTGGCGTCCTTGTCGCGGACCTGGAAGCCGGTGACTCCGGCAAGAGCCAGGTCCTCGAGCAGGTCGAGGTCATCGGTCGCGGAGATCAGGCAGAAGAGACGGGCCAAAGAAATACGGGACGGCATCGGATCGCTTCCTTCGCCGGCATTACCCGGATCAGGTGTAACGGTCGGAGCGGAATTCAGCTCCCTCTCAGCCCGCTGCCGCGAGCTCCCGTGGGGACGCCGACGAACGTAGCAGAAGCCGGACAGCCGACTACGCGGTCAGGTCGTCCTCGGCCGCCGAAAGCCATCGTCGTACGGCGATCGCGGCCGCGCGTCCGGCACGGTTCGCGCCGAGGGTGCTGGCGGACGGGCCGTAGCCGACGAGCTGGACGCGTCGGTCGAGGACCGCGGTGACGGCGTTCTGCACGGAGGCGCCGACCTCGAGCTGGATGCCACCCTCGGGCGAGCGGAGGTGCAACGGCGCGAGGTGGGCGACCGCCGGCCGGAAGCCGGTGGCCCAGAGGATGACGTCGACGGGCTCGAACGAGCCGTCGCCCCACCGCACACCCGCGGGCTCGACGGTGGCGAACATCGGACGTCGACGGTAGGCACCGAGCCGCTCCGCCCCGCGCTCCTGCGGGCGCAGCATCAGCCCGGTGACGCTCACGACGCTGGCCGGCGGGAGACCGCGCCGTACGCGGTCGGCGACGAGGGTGACGGCCTCGAGCCCGGCGTCGGGGTGGAAGTCGCCGGTCCGCCAGACCGGCTCACGCCGGGTCACCCAGGTCGTCGTCGCGACCGGGGCGAGCTCGCCGAGGAACTGCACGGCACTCGCACCGCCGCCGACCACGAGCACGCGTCGCCCGGCGAAGTGCTCCGGGCCGGGATAGTCCGCGGTGTGCAGTTGCTCGCCGGCGAAGGTCTCGATGCCCGGGTAGTGCGGCACGAACGGCTGCGTCCAGGTGCCGGTGGCGTTGACGAGGGTTCGCGTTTGCCAGCTCCGCGAACCGGCGTGGACGACGAGCAGATCACCTTCGCTCGTCACGCTGTCGACCGTGACCGGGCGGACCACGGGGAGCTCGAAACGTCGTTCGTAGTCAGCGAAGTAGGTCGGCACGACCTTGTTGGCGCGCGCGGTGGACCGGCCCGGCGCGAGGGCGTCGGGCAGGTCCGCGACACCGTGGACGTCCTCCATGCCGAGGGAGTCCCAGCGGTGCTGCCAGGCACCACCGGGCGCCTCGTTCGCGTCGAGCACGATGTGGTCGATGCCGCGCCGGACGAGGTGGCGCGACGCCGAGAGCCCGGCCTGGCCGGCACCGATGACGATCGACTCGTAGACGTGCACGCTGGCTCAACGCCCGGGCTGCGTCCGGTATGCCCGGCGGATCGGCGTACCCTGACGTCTCGTGAGCGACGTTGAAATCCCCTACTCCGACATCCTCCCGAGCCACGGATCGAACGGCACCGACGAGACGCCGTACCGGCTGGTGACGACCGAGGGCGTGAGCACCTTCGAGGCCGAGGGACAGACGTTCCTCCGCGTCGACCCGGAGGCGATCCGGCTGCTGACCGCGGAGGCGATGCACGACATCAGCCACTACCTGCGACCGGCGCACCTCGCCCAGCTGCGCAAGATCATCGATGACCCGGAGTCGTCGGGCAACGACCGCTTCGTCGCGCTCGACCTCCTGAAGAACGTCAACATCTCCGCCGGCGGCGTGCTGCCGATGTGCCAGGACACCGGCACCGCGATCGTGATGGGCAAGAAGTCCGAGGGCGTGCTGACCGGCATCAACGACGCCGAGGCGATCAGCGCCGGCGTGAAGGATGCCTACACGAAGCTCAACCTGCGCTACTCGCAGCTCGCACCGCTGACGATGTTCGAGGAGAAGAACACCGGCACCAACCTGCCCGCGCAAGTGGAGCTCTACTCAATGGAAACAGCGCAGGGGCCAGATGGAAGACCGTGGCCGGAGTACAAGTTCCTCTTCATGGCCAAGGGCGGCGGCTCGGCCAACAAGTCGTTCCTCTTCCAGGAGACGAAGGCGATCCTCAACCCCGAGC
>JBDSPC010000324.1:0-7158 GCA_039914485.1 Nocardioides sp. | reverse complement strand
ACGCCGGCCAGGCCGGCGGTCAGTAGACCGTGCGCTTGATCTTCCAGCCGTCACCGTCCGGGACGACGGCCAGGGACACGGCCCGCGAGCGGCCCAGGAAGGAGTAGCTCACCGGGCGCTCATAGAGCTCGGCCTGTGCTTTCGTGCACTGATCGGTGCCCACGCGGAGGCGCGGGAACTTCGTCCTCGTCCGCTGCCAGCCGCTGGTGGCGGAGACGTCGAGCCGGCCCGGCCAGCCGCGCTTGTTCGTCGCGGTCAGCCGGATCGCCGCGTCGGGGGAGACCGGCTGGATCACGTCGCAGGTGGCGCGGGTCGGCAGCGCGAGTCGGACGAACCCGCGCTCGCGGGAGAAGATCAGCGTCCGCTTCTGGTTGGACACGGCGGCGTACTGCCCGTCGGGGGAGACACCCAGCGGGCTGCGGTTGAGCCCGACGTCGTGCCACACCCGCGCGTCGGTGCTGACCAGCACGCGCCCCTTCGTGCCGCACGTGAGCCGGAGGACGAAGACGCCGAGGGGTTAGCCGATGAAGTTGTCGCCCCAGGTGCAGCCGGGGATGCTCCTGCCGATCGTTCGTGGCTCCGACCAGCGCTGCGCGACCGGGTCGTAGGTCTGCGCGTAGAAGGTCTGCTTGTCCGGCGACCCGACCGCCAGCAGCGGCAGTCCCGGAGAGCTCGGGAACAGGGTGCTGGCGGTGCCCTTGCCGCGGTGGCGGACCAGGCCGGGCGCGGTCTCGGGCGGGATGCCGGTGACGGCCCACGGTGACGCGGTGTCGGGGCGGGACACCGTGGTGAGCGACGCAGGATAGGAGGGATCGCCGAAGTGGACCGTCAGGGCGTCGACGTTGGCGAGGGCGATGTCGGAGCAGGCATTGTCGAGCGCCAGCTCCTGCCGGGTCTCGGCGCCGGTCACCGGCACGGTCAGCACGTGCAGGACGCAGTCCTGCGGGCGGCCGCTGGTTGCGCCGTACAGGACAGAGGCGTCGCCGGCGTCGGAGATGGTGCCGGTGATCGTGTACTCCTGCCCGGGCAGGTCGTGCTCGACGACCTTGAAGCCGGCGGGCGTGTACGTCGCCCAGCCCTGGTACAACGGCCAGATCGCGGCCGTGCCGCTCGGCGAGACGCCGGGCTCGTCGTAGGCCTCGCCGGGTAGCGTTAACGCCTGCCAGGTGAGGGTGTCGGGGGAGTAGAGCGCCTGTGAGTGCGTCGGTGCCTGGTCCTCGGAGTAGCCGCCCTGGTCGCACTCCGCGATCAGTGCCACGGCGTTGCCGGCCGCTCGTGCGTCGACATCGCCGCAGTAGACGTCCTTCTGCTTGAGGACGACGCTGCGCGCGCCCCACGACTCGGTGGCGGCGTCGTAGCGGCTGCCCCATACCGTGCGCAGGTCGCGCGAGACGGTGGCCTTGAACCGGTCGCCGTCCGCGAGGTCCACGATGACCCCGCCGTCGACCTCCTGCGGAAGGTCGGAGGCCCTCGCCGTCGCCGGTTCACCGGCGACCGGATGGGCGGCGACCAGCAGTCCGGCGGTGAGCAGTGAGACGAGTGCGATGTTCCCCCGCATGGTCGACCCTTCCGAGAGTGAGACGTCTGCCGGCATCCGGTCGTGTCGACCTACGCTGACAAGCATGAGCATTGCCTATGACGCCGACGGCGTGCGCGAGGTTGCCACGCGTGCCCGCGTCGCCAGCCACGACCTGGCCCTCGCGACCCGCGCGACCAAGGACGCTGCGCTGCAGGCGATGGCCGATGCGTTGCTGAGCTCGGCCCCGGCGATCCTCGCCGCCAACGCCGAGGACGTCGCCCGCGCCGAGGACAACGCCACCCCGCCCAACATCATCGACCGCCTGCGGCTGACCGACGATCGGCTCGAGGCCATGGCGTCCGGGCTGCGCGAGGTCGCCGGACTGGCCGACCCCGTCGGCGAGGTCGTGCGTGGCTCGACGCTCGCCAACGGTCTCGAGCTGCGCCAGGTCCGGGTGCCCTTCGGTGTCGTCGGGATGATCTACGAGGCGCGCCCCAACGTGACCGCCGACGCCGCCGGCATCTGCCTGAAGTCGGGCAACGCGGTCCTGCTGCGCGGCTCGTCGAGCGCTCGCTCGAGCAACGCCGCCATCGTGGCCGCCCTGCGCACGGCGCTGCTGGCCTCCGGACTGCCGGAGGACGCCGTACAGCTGGTGCCGGGCGACTCCCATGACTCGGTCAAGGAGCTGATGCGAGCCCGCGGCCTCGTCGACGTGCTGATCCCGCGCGGCGGCGCCGGCCTGATCCGCAGCGTCGTCGAGGAGTCGACGGTGCCGGTCATCGAGACCGGCGTCGGCAACTGCCACGTGTACGTCGATGCGTCGGCCGACCTCGAGATGGCCCTGAAGATCGTGGTCAACGCGAAGACGCACCGCACCAGCGTCTGCAACGCGGCCGAGTCGCTGCTCGTGCACGCCGACATCGCCGACGACTTCCTGCCGCAGGTGATCGACGCGCTGCACGAGCACGACGTGACCATCCACGGCGACGAGCGGTTCCGCGAGTACGACGGGGTCGTCGAGGCGACCGACGAGGACTACGGCACGGAATACCTCTCGCTCGACATCTCCGCCGCCGTCGTGGACGACGTCGAGGGTGCGATCGATCACATCCGGGCGCACTCGAGCGGGCACACCGACGCGATCGTGGCCCGCGACCAAGGCACGATCCGCCGGTTCATCGCGGCCGTCGACTCCGCCGCGGTGCTGGTCAACGCGTCCACCCGCTTCACCGACGGTGGCGAGTTCGGCTTCGGGGCGGAGATCGGGATCAGCACCCAGAAGCTGCATGCCCGCGGGCCGATGGGGCTGCCGGAGATGACATCGACCAAGTACGTCGTCATCGGCGACGGCCACACCCGATAGGATCCGCGCATGTCGCTGAGTGCCCTCACCATCCAAGCCGCCGAGATCGCCGAGCACGGCGAGCCTGCCGTCTCTCCCTACGTCATCGGCGCCCTCGCGCTGGGGATCCTGTTGAGCCTGCTGCTGGCCCTGATCACCTTCGGCGGCGGGCGCGAGCACTCCTGATGCGCCGCGTCGGTGTGATGGGTGGCACCTTCGACCCCATCCACCACGGCCACCTCGTCGCCGCATCCGAGGTGCAGGCCTGGTTCGACCTCGACGAGGTCGTCTTCGTGCCGACCGGAGCTCCGTGGCAGAAGGCTGACCGCGACGTGTCGCCGGCCGAGGACCGCTACCTGATGACCGTGATCGCGACGGCTGCGAACCCGCGCTTCAACGTCTCCCGCGTCGACATCGACCGCGACGGGCCGACGTACACGATCGACACACTCCGCGACCTGAAGGCGAAGATGCCGGATGCGGAGCTCTACTTCATCACCGGTGCCGACGCGCTCGCCGACATCTTCACTTGGCGCGACGCGGAGGATATGTTCGACCTCGCCCAGTTCGTCGGCTGCACGCGGCCGGGCTATGAAATGGACAAGAAGACCCTCGATGGGATCCCCTCAGACCGCGTGACCATGGTCGAGATCCCCGCACTGGCGATCTCCTCCACCGATTGCCGTGACCGCAAGCGTCGCGGCGAACCCGTCTGGTACCTCGTGCCGGACGGCGTCGTGCAGTACATCGCCAAGCACGACCTCTACGCCTCACCAACCGCCAAGGAATCACCATGACCGCCACCGACCACGCCGTCGAGCTCGTCCAGATCGCCGCCCTCGCCGCTGCCGACAAGCTTGCCCTGCAGGTCGTCGCCTACGACGTGAGCGAGGCCATCGCCATCACCGACGCCTTCCTGCTCGCGTCGGCCTCCAACGAGCGCCAGGTCAAGGCCATCGTCGACGAGGTCGAGGACAAGCTCCGCGAGGTCGGCGCCAAGCCGATCCGGCGCGAGGGCCACCGTGAGGGTCGATGGGTGCTGCTCGACTACGGCGAGATCGTCGTGCACGTCCAGCACGAGGAGGAGCGCGTCTTCTACGCCCTCGAGCGCCTGTGGCGCGACTGCCCGTCGATCCCGGTTCCGCAGCCGGGACCGCCGCCGGCCTCCGACGAGGAGTGACCTCCCTGCGACAGCTCGTCCTGCTCCGCCACGGCCAGACGGCGTGGAACGCCGAGGGCCGCGCGCAGGGACACCTCGACATCGAGCTCGACGCAGTCGGCCTGGCCCAGGCACGGGCGGCTGCACCGTTGATCGCAGCCTTGCGACCCGCCGCACTGTGGAGCTCCGACCTGCTCCGCGCGAGCGCCACGGCCGACGAGATCGCCCGCATCACCGGCCTGCCCGTGCGCCAGGACAAGCGCCTGCGTGAGTACGACGTGGGCGACCGCTCCGGCCTGACGATGGCCGAGTTCGCGGCAGCCTTCCCTGCGGAGCACGCAGCCGTGGCGGCCGCCGGTGGGCTCTTCGAGGCCGCGGGTCTCGTGCCCGGCGCGGAGTCGACCGAGGACGTTCTCGAGCGGATCGTCCCGGCCCTGCGCGAGGCGCTGGCATCGGTCGATCCGGGGGAGACCGTGGTCGTCGTCGGACACGGTGCGTCCACCAAGGTCTGTCTCGCCGGCCTGCTCGGCTGGGACGAGACGACCCGCCAGAGCCTGCGCGGGATGGACAACTGCGGGTGGGCAACGCTGGTGGAGACCGGCGTCGACGAGGGGCTGCGGCTGGCGGCGTACAACCGAACCGCACCCGATTTCACATCTACCGGAGGCGTTGGCTAAGATTCCGCGAGTTGTTCGACGCAGGACTGGTCGGACGCCCCGATGGGGGTGTGGCGCAGCTGGTAGCGCATCTGCATGGCATGCAGAGGGTCAGGGGTTCGAGTCCCCTCACCTCCACCATCACCGCAGGTCAGGCCACGTTCTGGATCCTCACAGAGGAGAAAGAACGTGGCCTGGTCCCGTTTATGTCACACTTTGCACCCACTTCTCGGTCTGTCTCGGGCCGACCGGAAGACCGCTCGGCGGGGTTCGGCAGGGTTCGCGCACCTGAGGGGCATGAAGCCTTCAACCACCTCACCCGACTCGACCGCTCTCACCACCGCGACCACAGCGCCGTCCAAAGACGGAGTCGTCGTCACCGGTGTCTTCGAGTCGGTACTGTCCGTGCAGCAGCTTGCCGCAGAACTGCACGTCAGTGCCCAGACGATCTACGACCTGCACAGCCAGGGCCGAGGCCCCACCGGCTTTCGGGTCGGACGGCACCTGCGATTCCGCAAGTCCGAGATCGAGGGCTGGCTCGCCCGCCTCGAGGGGGAGGACTGCGACCGGCACTCGGGTGAGTCGCGATGAGCGGGCGGCCCCGGACCATCGTCGGCACCTACGGATCCATCCATGTGGTCCAGTCAGGTCGTAGGCGGTTCACGGCGTACACCCGCTACCGCGACACCGACGGCCGCCTGCGCCAAGTGAAAGCGACCTCGACCTCGCACAACAACGCGGTCTCGGAGCTCAAGACCAGGCTGCTCACCCGACCCGGCTATGGGCGCGGCGGAATGCTGAGCCTCACGAGCCCGTTCGGTGACCTCGTGGAGCTCTGGCTTGCCGATCTGGCGCTGCGAGAGCTGTCGGAGGGTACGAAGAAGAACTACCGCGACGACGTCCGGGTCCATGTCCGGCCGTTCTTCGACAACTACACCCTCGGCGAGATCACCACCGGCAGGGTCGAGTCCTTCTTGAAGGCCGAGCGATGGATGTCGTACTCGCGGGCGAAGCATTCGCGCACCATGCTCAACCTCCTGTTCGGGTTCGCGCTGCGTCACGACGCGATGGCCCGGAACCCGGTTGAGGGCACGTCGCCGCTCCGGAAGCCGAAGGGCTCGCCAGAGGCGCTGACTCTCGACCAGATCCAGCGGATCCGAACGGCTGCCTCCCTATGGCGTACCGGCCCCGCTGTCAAGGGCCCCAAACCCGACGACAACGTCCGGGACGCGCTCGAGGTGCTGCTCGGTACCGGGCTGCGACCGGGGGAAGCGCTCGCGCTGAGGCCGGTCGATATTCAGGACGGTCGAGAGGGAATGGTCGCTCATGTCCACGGCACCGTCGTGTACCGCCAGGGCAGCGGGACGTTCCGCCAAGACCATCCGAAGACCGACGCATCCGTGCGCACGATCTCGGTGCCCGACTTCGCAGCTGGCGTCATCAGGCGACGGTTGAAGGAGATGGTCCCGTCGCAAACGCAGTGGACGATCTTCCACAACCGCACCGGTTGCCCCATCAGTCTGCACAACTTCCGGCGCACGTTTCGTGAGCTCCTGGTCCTCGCGGACCTTGCGGACTCGGGGATCACGCCGCGGTGGTACCGGCGCACCGGCGCGACGGTGATTGCTCGCGGTATCGGAGTCGACGCCGCGGCCACCCACGTGGGGCACACGTCTACCGCGATCACGGAGGCGCACTACATCGAGCCCGGCCGAACCATCGACTTCGGGCCGGCCTTGGTGCTGGATCGGACTCTGAGGCCCGACGCTGCCGACGATCACGACGCAGCCTGAAGGAGGTGCGCGACGAACCAGCGGTGGCTGTAGCAACTATCGGCATGCCGATATGTAGTCACAAGCAGGACGTCTCGGGTTCGAATCCAGTAGCGTCAACCAACTCCAGAACCGCCTCTGACCTGCGAAATCAGGAGTCCCAGAGGTAGATCTGAGTTGGCCCGCCCAGCCCTATTGCGTAGCTCTAACTCGGGCGCTGGAAGGGCAAGATCTCAGCCCATTCAGCCTGTTGGGGAGGATGAGGACGAGCCAGTGAACTTTCTGATGAAAACCCAGTATCGCCCAATGCCTCTGACCGATTGACCGCACAGGCAGCTGGCCGGACGCGTCGAGGTCGACCGAGCAGACCTCGAAGACCTCAGCGACGCCGTCGTGCAAGTGGCGCACGACGTGACGCGCGGCTGGTGGTGCTCGGGCTCAGGCAACGTTCGCCGGTCGGCAAGATGGTCTTCGGCTCCACCGCGCAGCGCATCCTGCTGGATGCCACGTGCCCTGTCTTGGCTGTCAAGCCGGCAAAGGCAGACGTCTGACGCATGGGCGATGCGGCGCCAGTTCCGGTCCAGCCCCTCTGCGCCAGGCTTGTCGTGAGTCAGTTCGCGACAGGTAGAGGAGCGGTTGGTGTCGATCAGCGCGGGGTTCACAGCGGAAGAGATCCGCGAGATCGTGCATGAGTACACGGCGCACCCGTA
>JBDSPC010000308.1:0-11667 GCA_039914485.1 Nocardioides sp. | reverse complement strand
GAGGTCGAGGAGATCTGCGACAACGTCACCATCATGCGGCGCGGCTCCGTGGCCTTCCACGGCACGATCGCCGACCTGCGTGCGATGGCCCCGGACCCCGGTCACCTGCTGCGCACCGGCGACGACGAGACGGCCGTCGCCATCGGTCGCGCACGCCACCCGGGCATCCTCGTGGAGGCATCTCCCGACGGTGGCCTGGTCGCGACCGGTTCCGAGCACCAGCTCGCGGCGTACGTCGCTGACCTGGTGCGCGCCGAGGTCCCCCTGCTGGCCTTCACCCCCACCCGCACGCCCTTGGAGGCGCTCTTCTTCATGCTCACCGATGCCGCACCCGACCACGTTGAGAACAGCCTCCTGACGGCGGGGTCGCACCGATGACCGCGACGGCCACCGCCGCCCATCGTGCGGTCCGTGCGCCCGCGGACGACAGGAGCCTGGCCGGGCTCGGCGCAGCCATCCGCTGGGAGACCCGCAAGCTGCGGGCCCAGCTGCGCAGCAAGGCCCTGCTCCTCGGGGCGGCGCTGGCTCCCGTCGCCGTCGTCGTCGTGGTGGGTTCGCAGTCCCGCCCCCCCAAGGACACGCTCTTCGGGCGATTCGCGACCGACAACGGCTTCGCGATGGCGCTGCTCGTGCTGGGCTTCGCGAGCCAGTGGCTGCTGCCGCTGGTGACCGCGATCGTCGCCGGTGACATCTTCGCCAGCGAGGACCAGCACGGCACCTGGAAGACGGTGCTGACCCGCTCCGCGAGTCAAGGGCAGCTGTTCTGGGCCAAGACCCTGGCGGCCATGCTCTTCGCCGTCGTGGTGCTGGCGCTCCTTGCCGCGGCCACCATCGGGGCCAGCCTGCTGATCGTCGGGCACGAGCCGCTCACGGGACTGACCGGTCAGACGATCACCGCCGGCAGCGGCCTCCAGCTCGTTGCCGCCAGCTGGGCGTCCATGGTCGGCCCGATGCTCGGCTTCACCAGCTTGGCCATCCTGCTCTCGGTCTGGTCCCGCAACCCTGCCGTCGGAGTCGCTGCACCTGTCGTCATCGGCATGGTGATGCAGCTCGTCGGCGCGCTGGGCGGGATCGAGCCGATCCGTCCCTTCCTGCTCACGACACCGCTCGAGGCCTGGCACGGGCTGATGGCCCAACCCAGGTTCACCGGACCCCTCATCGACGGCGCGCTGACCTGTGGAGTCTGGTGCGCCGTCTCACTCGCCATCGCGTTCGTCCTGCTCCGCCGACGCGACATCACAGGAGGCTGAACACCATGAAACGCATCCTCATCACCGCCCTCGCGGCGCTGGTCGCCGTCGTCGCACTCGGGACGGGCGTGATCGCGGCCAACGGCAGCGACACCAGCACCGTCACCCGCGGGCGGCTCGAGCGGACGCTGCCCGCCACGTTCGCCAACCTCTACGCCCAGCATGCCCAGATCCAGGGGCAGAGCGACATCACGCCCGCGTCGATCAACGCGCAGGCCATGTGTGACAAGGCCGGCGCCGCCGGCGTGGACGTCGGTCCCGGCGGCGACTGGGTCTGCCTGATGAGCTGGACCGACCCCGAGGTGCCCATGCCGACCGAGGGCTACGGGAAGTTCGAGCTCAACGTGCACAGCAACGACTGCTACACCGCGAGCGGACCCAGCAAGCTGACGGGGTTCCTGACCATGACCGACAAGCAGGGACGTGAGGTCACCAACCCGCTCTTCGAGTTCGACGGTTGCTTCGACCCCGCCTCCGCCAGTGCCCCGACCGGCGTCGTCTTCCCGTCGCTCCTTTCCGTCACCAGCACGCCCTTGACACCCGACTCCGACGACAAGGTCGGGCTCCAGGTCACCTGCGGCACCGGCGACAAGGGCTGCGCCGGCACCGTCTCCGTGGCCGCGGGCAAGGTCGCCCTGGGTTCGATCCCCTTCGACATCAAGGAAGAGGCATCGGCGACGTTGATGTCCCCGCAGGCCGTCCCGACGGGCACCAAGGAGCTCACCTTCACGGTGCAGTCGACGACCGGGGTCGGGCCCAGCAGTCCGGTGACGCTCCCGGTCCAGGGCGGTCAGCGCGCGAGCAGCACGATCACTTCGTAGTGCGTCGTGTGCGGGAACATGTCGAGCACGCGCGCCTCGACCGGGCGCAGGGACGGCATCCGGGCGAGGTCGTCGGCCAGGGTCGCGGCGTTGCACGACGAGTAGATGACGTGCGAGGTGTCCGAAGCCTCGAGCCAGTCGGACAGCGCCGGCCCGATCCCGCGGCGGGGCGGATTCACGATCACCAGGTCCGGCGAGCACGGCTGGGCGAGCGCCCACTCCGTTGCGTCGCCGGCCACGAAGCTCACGCCCGGCGGTGCCGTGGCCGACGCCGCTGCGACCGCCTCGACGGACAGCTCGACCCCGGTGATCGACCGGCCGTTCGCCGTACACGACAGGGCGAAGCCGCCGACACCGCAGTAGAGGTCCCACACGGTTGCCGGCTCGAGCGCGGAAACCCACGCGCGGGCCTGGGCGTAGAGCGCGGCGGCGACGAACGTGTTGGTCTGGAAGAACCCCTGCGGGCGCAGGGCCAGGTCGAGGCCTTCGAGCCGCATCGGCAACGCCGCCGAAGGCGTCAGCACGATCTCGCGCTCGCCCTCGAGGACCGCGGCGTGCGACGGCTGGACGTTGAGCGAGACGACACGCAACGACGGAAGCGAGGAGAGCAGCCACGGCAGGTGCTTGCGGATCCGCGCCTCGTCGGAGGTCGAGCGCACCACGAGCCGCAGCATCAGCTCGCCGTCGGGCGACTCGGTGAGGAGCACGTGCTTGAGCTCGCCGCTCCGCGTCGTCACGTCGTACGGCGCAAGGTCGGCCTGCGTGATGAAGGCCGCGACCACCGAGAGGGCGGATGAGAGGCCGGGGGAGTGCAGCCCGCAGTCGCGCAGGTCGACGCCGTGGTGCTCGCGGTCGAGGATGCCGAGGGTCGGTGACGCCGCGGTGCCGCCGACCGCCATCTTGGCCTTGTTGCGGAACCCCGCGTCGGGCCCGGCGATCGTCGGCAACCAAGTGGGCGCAGGCACGAGCGAGCGCGCGTGCGCCTCCTTGTCACTGAGTTGCCGGGCTCGCGGGACCTCCAGCAGCGAGCAGGAACGGCAGCGGAACGCGTCGAAGTGGTGACACTCCACTAGCGGAGTGCACCCATCCACTCCTCGACCTCCGAGGAGGTGCGGGGGAGGGCGGCCGAGAGGTTCCGGAACCCGTCGGAGGTGACGAGGATGTCGTCCTCGATCCGGATGCCGATGCCGCGCAGCTCCTCGGGGACGAGCAGGTCGTCCTCCTGGAAGTAGAGGCCGGGCTCGACCGTGAGGACCATGCCCTCGGCGAGGTCGCCGTTGGGATAGATGTCCTTCGAGGTGCGACCGCAGTCGTGCACGTCCAGGCCGAGCATGTGCGAGGTGCCGTGCAGGGTCCAGCGGGCGTAGAGCTTCGACTCGGGGTCGAGCGCCTCCTCCGCGGACACCGGCAGCAGGCCGAGGTCCGACAGCCCGTGGGCGAGGATCTCCATGGCCGCGTTGTGGGCCGCGAGGAAGGGGGCCCCCGGGCGGACCGCCTCGATGCCGGCCTGCTGGGCGTTGAAGACGAGGTCGTAGAGGTCGCGCTGCAGGGGCGTGAACCGGCCGTCGACCGGGAGGGTGCGGGTGACGTCGGCGGTGTAGAGGTTCTTGCCCTCCACGCCCATGTCGAGCAGCACGAGCTTGCCGGGCGTGATCGGGCCGGTGTTGTCGATCCAGTGCAGCGTCGTCGCGTGGGACCCGCCGCCGACGATCGAGTCGTAGCCGATGTCGTTGCCCATGGCCCGGGCGCGGCGGAAGAACGTGCCCTCGATCCAGCGCTCGCCGAACTCGAGCACGCGGTCCCACTCGCGGGCCGAGTCCTCGAAGCCGAGGGTGGTGATGTCGCAGGCCTCCTGCAGCTCGTCGACCTCCCACTCGTCCTTGATCAGCCGCAGCTCGGAGGCGACGCGGGCGAGGTCCTCGTCGGTGGTGATGTCGCGGGTCTTGCGGTCGTCACTTTCGGCGGAGGAGAACGACGGCATCTCATCCATGTGGCGGACCTCGATGCCGAGCGAGTCGCTGATCTCGTCGGCCGACGGGCGGCGCCCGGCCCACAGCTCGCCGTACTGCCGATCGCGGAAGAACTCGTCGGTGTCGCGGGTCGCGCGCGGACGCGCGTAGAGAACTGCCTCGCCGTCCTCGAGCACGAGCACCGCATCCGAGGTCTGGTTGCCGGTGAAGTAGGTGTGCGCGGTGTCGGGCCGGAAGCGGTAGTCGGTGTCGTTGGCGCGCACCTTGTAGGTGCCGGCCGGGAGAACCAGGCGCTCGCCCGGGAAGGCGTCGGCGAGCCTCGCGCGGCGGGCTTCGGCGTACTCCGCGATCGGATGTGTCGGCACGTCCAGCTCGCGTTCGCCCCAGCCGGTGCGCATGAATGCGGCATAGGCCTCGGGGACTGCGGGGTCGTGGGACTCGGTCTTCGGCTCGGTGGTCTCGTCGCTCACCACGCCACTGTAACGCCGTGCGGATCAAGGGCGGATGGGTGAATCGGGCTAGTGTTCCAACATGCCCAGACGTCGTCGCGACAGCGTTGCGTTCACCGCTGTCGTGACCGCCCTCGTGCTGCTCGGCGCCGTCGTGATGGCCGTGGTGATCGCCGTTTCGGGCGCACCGAGATCGTTGATCCTCGCCACCGTGCTGGCCGCGCTGCCCGTCGGACCGCTCGTCGGCTGCTTCATGTGGCTGGACCGCTACGAGCCGGAGCCGCGCTCGCTGCTCGTCGGCGGCCTGCTGTGGGGGGCCTTCGTGGCCACCGCCGCGGCGTTGCTCTTCCAGGGCATCGGTCTCGCCGGTGGCACCAGCGACGAGCAGAGCCTGTCGGTGCTGGCACCGGTCACCGAGGAGGCGACCAAGGGTGCGTTCCTGGTGCTGCTCCTGTGGTGGCGACGCCACGAGCTCGACGGCATCCTCGACGGCATCGTCTACGCCGGCATGGTCGGCATCGGCTTCGCCTTCACCGAGAACATCCTCTACCTCGCCGCGGCCTACAACGGCACCGACGGCATGGGCCCGGGCGGCACCGAAGCACTCACCGGCACGTTCGTCATCCGCTGCCTGCTGAGCCCCTTCGCGCACCCGCTCTTCACGGCGTTCATCGGCATCGGCGTCGGGCTCGCGGTGACGTCGCGCAAGGTCGCGGTCCGCTGGCTGGCGCCGATCGGTGGGTACGTCGTCGCGGTGATCGCCCACTCGCTGTGGAACACCTCCACGCTCGGCGGCGCGGGGAACTTCTTCGTCGTCTACGGCACGATGATGCTGCCGGCCTTCCTCGGCCTGATCGCCTTCGCGCTGTATCGCCGTGGTTCCGAGAAGGGGATGATGGCCGAGGCGCTGACGGACGCGTCCAACCGCGGCCTGCTGCCGGCCACCGACATTCCCTGGCTCGTCGATCTCCGCGCCCGGCGTCGCGCCCGGCTCTTCGCGAAGCAGTCCGGCGGCGCCCAGGCCGAGCGCGCCATGCGCGAATACCAGGCGGCCGCGATCGAGCTGGCCTATCTTCATCACCGCTACCTGCGCGGCACCGCCCCGCACGACTTCGCCGAAAGGGGTCAGGAGCATGTCGTTGCCCTCAACGCTGTCCGGCCCTACATCTCCTTCCCCGGACAGGTGGTCCCCACTCGATGACTGAGATCGAGAGCAAGGACGGCACGCCCAGCGCCGAGAGCACGCAGATGCTCACGGCCCTGGTGCGGATGCGCAGCGCGCTCCAGGAGGTGCGCCTGCCGCTGGAGCTGCCGAGCGCCGTCGCCAACCGCGACGCCCAGCGCGAGATGGTCGACCAGCTCGAGGACTACGTCATCCCGCGCCTGATGACGATCGACGCGCCGCTGCTGACCGTCGTCGGCGGATCGACCGGCGCCGGCAAGTCGACCCTCGTCAACTCGCTGGTCGGCAGTCGCGTCACCCAGCCCGGCGTGCTGCGCCCCACCACCCGCTCGCCGGTGCTGGTGCACAACCCGGCCGACGCGGAGTGGTTCGGCCAGGACCGGTTGCTGCCCGAGCTCGAGCGCGTCAGCAGATCGACCAACGACCCCGACGCCCTGCAGCTCGTCGCCTCGGACGAAGTGCCCGCCGGTCTCGCCATCCTCGATGCGCCCGACATCGACTCGGTCGAGGAGCGCAACCGCACCCTCGCCGCCCAGCTGTTGGCTGCCGCCGACCTGTGGCTCTTCGTCACCTCCGCCGCCCGCTACGCCGACCAGGTGCCGTGGGACTTCCTGCGCAAGGCCGCCGATCGTTCGGCTGCCGTCGCGATCGTGCTCGACCGCACCCCGCCCGACGCCGTCGAGACCGTCTCCACCCACCTCGCGCGGATGCTCGCGAGCCGTGGCCTCAAGGACTCCCCGCTCTTCACCGTCACCGAAGGCGAGGTCACCGACGACGGCCTGCTGCCGCCCGAGTCGGTCGCCCAGATCCGCGGCTGGCTCGAGTCCCTGGCCGCCGACTCCGAGGCCCGCTCCGCCGTGGTGAAGCAGACACTCGACGGCGCCGTGCGCACTCTGGCCAGGCGCACCCACTCGGTGGCCGACGCAGCGACGGAACAGGTCGACGCCGTACGCCGACTGCGCGACGACGCCAACAAGGCCTACGACCAGGCGGTGACCGAGATCGCCGAAGCCTCCGCCGACGGCACGCTCCTGCGGGGCGAGGTGCTCGCCCGCTGGCAGGAGTTCGTCGGCACCGGCGAGCTGCTCAAGTCGCTCGAGACGCGCGTCGGCTGGTTGCGCGACCGGGTGGTCAACGCGATCAAGGGCAAGCCGCAGCAGGCCGAGCGGGTCACGGTCGCGGTCGAGTCCGGCCTCGAGACGCTGATCCTCGAGCACGCCGAGGCAGCCGCCGAGCGCGCCGAAGCCTCGTGGCAGTCGCTGGCCCCGGGTCAGGTCCTGCTCGCCGATGCGGGCGAGGACCTCGGCCGTGCCTCACGCGACTTCCGTCGACGGGCCGAGCGCGCCGTACGCGACTGGCAGTCCGACGTCCTGGACATGGTCCGGACCGAGGGTGCCGACAAGCGCTCGACCGCGCGTTTCCTGGCGTTCGGGGTCAACGGGCTCTCCGTGGCGCTGATGGTCGTGGTGTTCGCGCACACCGCCGGCGTGACCGGCGCCGAGGCGGGCATCGCCGGCGGTTCGGCCGTCCTGGGGCAGAAGCTGCTGGAGGCCGTCTTCGGGGACCAGGCCGTCCGCGCCCTGGCCGAGCGGGCCCGTCGCGACCTCGAGACCAAGGTCAACGAGCTCCTCGGCAGCGAGCGCCAGCGCTACATCGACCTGCTCGAGAGCCTCGAGATCTCGCCCGAGGCGCCCGAGAAGTTGCGGGCCGCGTCGCGTCGTGTCGACGATCTTCGTTTCGCCGCCAAGGGTGGCACGAACAGCTGACCGTCTCCTCCACATAGGGTGTGCACAGCACTCACCGCTGTTGTCCGAGGGAGACCATGACGTCCTTGCTCGAGGGGGCCAAGAAGCTCGTCTCGCGGAGTTCTGAGATCGGGACCCGTGTGCAGGGTCTCGAACAGGCAGTCGACGCCGCCCAGGGGCGGGTCGACCCCGCAGTCATCGACGACGCCCGCAACGTCGTCGACCGTGCCGCTGGTCGGTTGAAGCTGTCCGCGGAGCACACCGTGGTCGCCCTCGCGGGCGCCACCGGCTCGGGAAAGTCGTCGACCTTCAACGCGCTGGCCGAGCTCGAGCTGTCGGCCGTCGGCGTCCGCCGGCCCACGACCTCGTGGGCCACGGCCTGCGTGTGGGGCCGCGACGGCGCCGAGGAGCTCCTCGAGTGGCTCGGCATCCCTTCGCGTCACCAGGTCACCCGCGACTCCATGCTCTCCACCGGCAAGGAGGACAACGCGCTGGCCGGTGTCGTGCTCCTCGACCTGCCCGACCACGACTCGACCGAGGTCTCGCACCACCTCGAGGTCGACCGGCTCGTCCGGCTCGCCGACATGTTCGTCTGGGTCCTGGACCCGCAGAAGTACGCCGACGCCGCGATCCACGACCGCTACCTCGCACCGCTCGCGTCGCACAAGGACGTGATGCTGGTCGTCCTCAACCACATCGACACCGTGCCCGAGGCCCGTCGTGACGGCATGGTCGCGGACGTGCGCCGCCTGCTGGACGCCGACGGGCTCGCGGGTGTTCCCGTGCTGCCGATCAGTGCCCGCCACGGGTGGGGGATCGACGAGCTGAAGAAGCAGATCGCCAAGCGGGTGGCCGAGAAGAAGGCGACCCGTGCCCGGCTCGGCGCCGACGTGCGCGCCGCCGCCGAGCGCCTCCAGGCCGTGTCCGGCACCGGCAAGGTTCCGTCGCTGTCGACCGAGCGGATCGCCGCCCTGGACGACGCGTTCGCGGACGCCGCAGGAGTGCCGACGGTCGTCAAGGCCGTCGAGGACTCGACCCGGATCCGCGCCAACCGCGCCACCGGCTGGCCCGTGACGGCGTGGTTCTCCCGGCTCAAGCCTGACCCGCTCAAGCGACTCCACCTCGACCTCGGGTCCTCGGGCAAGCAGTTCACCAGTGCGGCACGGACCTCCGTGCCGAAGGCGACCGGGGTGCAGAAGGCGCGCGTCGACACCGAGGTGCG
Organism: Nocardioides sp.; assembly: GCA_039914485.1. Classification (GTDB taxonomy): domain Bacteria; phylum Actinomycetota; class Actinomycetes; order Propionibacteriales; family Nocardioidaceae; genus Nocardioides. Next base: position 3,027 of record JBDSPC010000308.1, on the reverse strand, counting down.
CGCGCTGGCCGACCAGGTCTCCGACGGCATGGGTCAGCCCTGGGTCACCGCGATCCGCACCGCCTCCGTCTCCCGCCTGCCCGACCTCGGCGACCGCCTCGACCGGGCCGTGGCCGCGACCGACCTCGGCGCGGAGAAGATCCCGATGTGGGCCGGCCTCGTGCGCGTCCTGCAGTGGCTGTTGATCCTCGCCGCCGTCGTCGGTGGCGGATGGCTGGCGCTGCTGGCGTTCGGCGCCTACGCCCGGCTGCCCGAGCCACCGACGCCCGAGCTGAACGGCTTCCCGATCCCGACGCTGCTCCTGTTGGGCGGGATCGGACTCGGAGTGCTGCTCGCCCTGGTCTGCCGGGTGCTGGTGTCCCTGACCGCGCGACGACGCGCACGCTCCGCCGACAAGCGCCTGCGCGATGCCATCTCCTCGGTCTCCGAGGAACTGGTCGTGCAACCGATGCAGGCCGAGCTCGCGGCCTACTCCACGATGCGCGACGGGCTGGCGATCGCGCTCAAGTAGCGGGTCGTTCGACGTCCACAGGCTCGTGGTCCGTCCGGGCTGTCCACAGGATTTCGTACGCCGCAGCGCCGGTGTCCGTGCTTCGCCTCACTCTTGGCCTCGAGGGCGGACACGCCGTCCTCGACAGCGAGGAAGGCACTCTCATGAACGACACCTACATCACGCTGACCGGTTGGGTCGGCTCCGACGTCTCGCTCCGGGAGGTCGCCGGCGGTCAGCCCGTGGCCAACTTCCGGGTGGCGACCACGTCGCGCAAGTTCCGCAACAACCAGTGGGAGGACGGCGCGACCACGTGGTACTCCATCCGAGCCTGGCGCCGGCTTGCCGACAACGTCCAGGGGTCGATCAAGCGCGGTGACCCCGTGGTCGTGCACGGCAGGCTCGAGGCCGACGTGTGGACCAAGGACGACGGCACCACCAACACCCAGCTGGTCATCACGGCCACCTCGGTCGGGCACGACCTCTCGCGGGGGACGGCCGTCTTCACCAAGCCGGCCCGGCCCGAGGCCGTCCAGACGCCGGCGGCCTCGACCGACCCGTGGGCGGTGCAGACGAGCGAGCCCCCGTCGTTCGCCAGCGACGCGCCCGCCGCGCCCGCCGAGGCCGAGACGGTGCCCGAGGCGGACGCGGCGTGAGCTCGTCGATGGTCAGGTCGCGGGCCTCACCCAGGTGTCATTGCGGACGAGGTCCTCGAGCTGGTCGAGGGTGAGGGGCGGGGTCTCGGCGGAGGCCGGGGACCCCACACCCCACTTGTCGTCGAGCGTGTTGGCCGCTGCGGCATAGACGATGCCGCCGTTGCGACGCAAGGTGACCTCGTTGGTGACCATGGCACCGGAGCGGTTGACCAGCCGCCGCCCGACGATTGCGCCGTTCTCGTTGCGAAGCTGGGCGCACTGGGTCTGGCCGGTGTGCTCGGCAGCGCAGCTGATGTAGCTCTCCTGGCCATCGCCATCCGCCATCTCGGTGCGGTCCGCGGAGGCGTCGTTCGCTGTCCCCGCGGTGGCACCGGCGATGGTCGGGAAGAGCATCACGTTGAGCCGGCCGGGCCCGGCGGGGCCGCTCACGATCGCGTTGATGGAGCCGGTTCCCGGGCCGCCCTGTTCTGTGTCGGCGGTGAGCGAACCGGGCGACGTGACAGTGACGCCGTCGGGGAGGATCGCCTCGGCCGTCGACACCATGTCGACGCTCGGCATGCTCCACCAGCCCTCGGGGACTTCGGCGGGCGGCGACTCCTGCGGCGGCTCGCTCGCCGAGCTCGACGGCTCACCAGCGGGGTCGGTGACGGTGGTGGAGCCGCCGCCGAGGGCCATGGGCAGGATCAGTGCTGCCGCGGCGCTCGCGGCGACGGCGCAGCTCGCGAGGCCGACCCGGCGTCGCGTGCGGAGCCGACGACCGTGCTGCAGCGCGTGCGCTCCGAGCTCGACGGGAGCGGTGGTGCCGGTCATGGTGCGCTCGAGCAGGTCGCGCAGCTCGGCCTCGTGGGGCTCGAGCAGGTCGTCAGTGTGTGTCATGGCGTGCCTCCGTGCTGGCGAGCTCGTGGAGCTCGGGATCGGTGAGGGTCTGGCGCAGCCGGGCGAGGGCGCGCATGGCGCGGTTCTTGACCGCGGCGGGGGAGAGGCGGAGTGCGTGCGCGGTCGCCTCGACCGAGCGGTCCTCCCAGTAGCGCAGCACCACCACAGCCCGGTCGAGGGGCGCCAGCATGCGCAGGGCCGCCATCAGCGCGAGCCGTTCGGTCGGGTCGCGGTCGGTGCTCGGGCGGTCCGGAGTGGCATCGACGGGGATCTCACCGCTGCTGCGCCGGCGCCGCTCGCTCAGGAACGTCTTGAGCACGATGCCGTGGACGTACGCCGCCGGGTCGTCCGCCGCCTGCACCTTGCGCCAGTGCACATAGGCCTTGGCGAGGGCCGACTGGACGAGGTCCTCGGCCGCGGGCGCGCTGGTCGTGAGCAGCCAGGCGCTGCGGTAGAGCGCCGGGGATCGTGCTGCGACGAACGCCGTGAAGTCCTCGTCGGTCGACGGGGAGTCGGGCATGTGGCCTCCTGTGGTCCGTGTGGGTCGCTCCCACACCTCAAGGACGCGGCGATCGGCGTACAGGTCTCAAAGTCTGCCGGTTGTCGTTGGACAGCTCGTGACCCGTAGGCTCGGGGCCATGGCTGAATACGTCTTCACCTTGCGCAACGTGCGCAAGGCCCACGGTGACAAGGTCGTCCTCGACAACGTCACCCTCTCCTTCCTGCACGGCGCCAAGATCGGTGTCGTCGGCCCCAACGGCACCGGCAAGTCGTCGCTGTTCAAGATCATGGCCGGGCTCGACAAGGCCAACAACGGTGACGCGATCCTCGACCCCGGCGCCACGGTCGGCATGCTCCAGCAGGAGCCGCCGCTCAGTGAGGGCAAGACGGTCCTGGAGAACGTCGAGGAGGCCGTTGGCGAGATCAAGGGCAAGCTCAACCGCTACAACGAGATCTCCGAGATGATGGCCGACCCCGACGCCGACTTCGACACGCTGCTCGCCG
>JBDSPC010000268.1:0-5680 GCA_039914485.1 Nocardioides sp. | reverse complement strand
TGGTCAACGCTTTTGCGATCTTCAACGGCTACTACCGCTGATTGTGACGGGCCCGGTCAGCGAGCCGAGGCTGCGACCCAGCGTTCCAACGTCGCGTGCGCGGCTCCGGAATCAATCGCGTCCGCAGCCTTCGCGATGCCCGCGGCCAACGCCGTCATCGGCTCCCCCGTCGGGTCGCCGTACACGGCAAGCGCAGCGCCGGCGTTGAGCACGACGGCATCGCGCACCGGTCCCTGCTCGCCCGCCATCACTCGTCGGATGACGTCGGCGTTGTGGGCCGCGTCCCCGCCCTTGAGGTCCTCTGTGGTGGCAGGAGCGATGCCGAGCTCCGACGGGTCGACAGTGGACTGCACGATCGACCCGCCGTGGACGGCCCAGAGCGTCGAGGTCGTGGTGGTCGTGAGCTCGTCGAGACCGTCGTCCCCCCGGAACACCCAGGCGTCGACACCGCGCGAGGCGAAGACGCCGGCCATGACCGGTGCGGCCGCCGGGTCGGCGCACCCGATGGCCTGGGCCGCGGGCCGAGCAGGGTTGGTGAGCGGGCCGAGCAGGTTGAAGCTCGTCGCGATGCCGAGCTCGCGGCGCGGGACAGCAGCGTGTCGCATCGCGGGGTGGAAAGCGGCGGCGAAGCAGAACGTGATGCCCGCTTCGAGAGCCACTTCCGCCACGCGGGCGACCGGTAGATCGAGCCGGATGCCGAGCTGCTCGAGCACGTCTGCCGAACCCGACGTCGAGGACGCAGAACGGCTGCCGTGCTTCACGACGCGGGCACCCGCACCCGCCGCGACGATGGCGGCCATCGTGGAGATGTTCACAGACATCGAACGGTCTCCACCGGTCCCGACGACGTCGAGCAATCGCCCCTCCACGGAGATGGAGTTGCCGGCCGCGAGCATCGCGTCGGCGAGGGCCGTCACCTCGGCGACGGTCTCGCCCTTGGCGCGCAGGGCGACCGCGAAGCCGGCAATCTGGGCCGGGGTGGCTTCACCGGCGAGGATCTGGCCCATCGCCCACGCCGTCTGCTCCGAGGACAGGTCGCGGCGAGCCGTCAAGGTCGAGAGCACATCGGGCCATGTCGTCATGCACCGAGTGTTTCAGAGGCGCTGCAGCCTCCGCCCGCGGTCTCGACATGCAAGGACCTCGCAGTGTGTTCACCGATCGTTTGACAGGCCAGCGGGGATACTGACGCCATGATCGATGAACGGGCGGGCGACCCGATTGCCCGCCCTGAGCCACGGGCACGAGCGGCCGCGATCGTCTTCGTCATCGCCCTCCTGATCTTCGTGGCCACCACCGGATACGCCTACACGTCGATGGACGTGGTTGCGGGCGACTTCGGTTCGTGGCTGCTCGTGCACACTGGCACCCAGAACATCGACGGCAGGTCATTGCCCTCGTTGGACGCTTCACCCATCCGCTACGTGTGGGTGCAAGAACTCCAGGACGGCACCGAGGTCATTGCTCGCGCCGCAGGGGTCGTCGTCGCCGGCCTGCCTGCCTATCTTCTTGCAGGCTCAGGCGCCTTCAGCATCGCCCCCGGTGCCATCACGGCGGCTGCCATCTCCGCCATGTCAGTGGTGATGGTCTTCCTGACACTGGCCCACCACCTCAAGCGCCGCGAGGCGCTCCTCGCGGCCGTTGTCTTCGGCTTCACGACCCCCGTGTGGAGCGTCGCGGCCAACGGTCTGTGGCCACACACCCTGACCGTGTTCGGCATCTGTGGCATGGCTTGGGCAGCCACGAGGGACAAATGGATCGTGGTTGGCTGCTTCAGCGTTGTCTGTCTGTGGGGCCGCCCCCAGACCGCGGTCCTGATTCTCGTTCTGGGGTTGCTGATCGGCCTGATGCGACGTGATTGGCGTCCCGTGGCCCAGATCGGAGCAGTCTCCACCGTCGGCCTTGCTTCCCTGTCCTGGTGGAATCACGTCACCTTTGATTCGTTCAGCCCGCTTGCGCCGTACGACCCCAACGCGGCACTGGTGTTGGTCGAGGGTCTGGGAAGGTTGGCCAATCAGCTGGGTATGTGGGTGGCACCTGACCGGGGGATTCTGATCTGGACCCCCATCCTGCTGGTCCTGCTCCCGGCCGTGGTCACTTCCTGGCGAGGTCTGCCGGACTGGAGCCGGGCGCTCGCGTACGCCGGTGTTGCCTACACGCTCGTGCACGCCTCATTGGTGGAGTTCACCGGCGGCGAGGGCATCTACGGCTACCGCTACACCCTCGAGCTGCTGGCGTGTCTCACACCTGCCTTCGCGATGTCGGCGCCCGCGATGGGCCGAGTGGAGGGCAGGCTCTTCGCTCCAGTCCTCGGCCTCCAGGCGTGCGTGATCGCCGCCGGTTCGATCAAGGACGTGCTCGTCGTCGCGTCGGACCGCGCATGGCGAGATCACAGCTTCCTGGCCATCGTCTCCGACACCCCGGTGACCAGCATCGCGCTGCTGACAGCAGCGGTCCTGGCAGCCTGGTTGGGGCAGCGGATCTGGCGTGATCCCGGCCTGACCAGGAGTTAGCCAGCCTCAGCCTTCACGGTCGAATCCAACGACCTCGTTCATGGCGTGTCCCAGGAATGGGACGTCGGATGTGCGGATCCGCAAGATCGCGAGGAAGGCCCCGGCCATGATCGTCTGGGCGCCAAACAGCAAGCCGAGCACTGCCGGGGCCACAGCTCGAATACTTTCCCGGGGCTGGAGCGATCCGAATTGCTCAGATCGCCAGCCCCACAACGAGAATGCAAGCCAGACGAGGCCGATCACGAACATCCCCACACCCGCGAGGATGACGCGCTCAAGACCGAGTCGCCTCTGGAACACGTCGAAACGCTCGCTGGCCGGCAGGAATCCCTCGTGAGCCGCGTAGACCTTGGAAAGAATGGCGAACGTGACCGAGTTGTATCCGATCACAGCAACTGCCATGGCGACCAGCATGGTGCCGACATCAAAGCCGACGGCACCCACCTGGACGGAGCCGCGCATCAACGCGGCGGAGGTCACCAAACCCATCAGTGTCAGCGCGGCACCAGGATAGAGAAACAACCATCTCGGGCTGTAGAGCAAGAGAAAACGCAGGTGGCGCCAACCGTCGTGCCAACTTCGCAGATGCGGCGGCCTGGTTCGCCCGTCCTTTCGCAAGGTCGTGGGCACTTCCACCAGCTTGAGCTCGGCGAGGCACGCCTTGACAACCATCTCGCTCGCGAACTCCATCCCGACAGCGCGCAACTCCAGTGCCAAGATCTTGTCGCGACGGAACGCTCGAAGTCCACAGTGGAAGTCCTTGATGGGCGCACTGAAGAACAACCGCCCAACAAAAGAGAGCAGAGGGTTGCCCAGAAATCTGTGCAGCCGGGGCATGGCCCCCTTGTCTATGCCGCCAAGAAACCTGTTGCCCATCACGAGATCAGCGCCGGCGCGCAACTCGTCCAGAAAAGGACCCAAAGCCTCGAAGTCGTAGCTGTCGTCTGCATCGCCCATTGCCACAAATGTGCCTCGCGCAGCGTGGATTCCGGCGATCAGCGCTGCACCGTAGCCCCGCTCCGGCACCTCCACCACCTTGGCACCTTCGGCGCGCGCGATGTCACGCGAACCATCCGTACTACCGTTGTCCGCAACGAGCACTTCGCCGACGACGCCGTTGTCTGCCAAGAAGTTCAGTGCATGACGAATGCAGGTCGCCAACGTTTCCCGCTCGTTCAGACAAGGCATGAGAATCGTCAATTCGACAACGTCAACGCCCGTCACCGAAACTTCCGAGCGCAAGTCTGTACGCGTGATCGACACGCCGCGATCCTAAATTGCGTCACTTGGGCACGCAGGCGAAACGCGAAGATCGCGCGTGGCGCTCTTCGAACGGTTAAGGCGTCGCCGGCACGCGAGCGCGCAGCAGGGACACGACGGCCTCGGCCAGCTGCACCGGGTCGATCGGGTGCGGCACGGCGGCTTCGGCGCGTGACCAGGTGGCCAGCCAGGCGTCCTGGGGGCGACCGGTCAGCACCAGCACCGGCGGGCACTGGTAGATCTCGTCCTTGAGCTGCTTGGCGATGCCCAGGCCACCGGCGGGCACGGCCTCACCGTCGAGGATGACCAGGTCGATGTGACCGGCGTCCATGTTCTGGATCACGACGGGCTCGGTCGCGACCTCGACGTACTCCAGCTCGGGCAGGTCGGGGTGCGGTCGCCGACCGAGGGCGAGGATGACCTGCTGGCGGGTGTCGATGTCGTCGCTGTAGACGAGGACCTTGAGGGCGCTCACGGTCTGCATGCTAACGGTCGCGCGCAGCCTTCGCCGCACGCGCCTCCATGAGATCGAGGCGTCGGTCCTCGCGCGCAGCCTCGCGGTGCGACGAGCGCACCCACTGGACGAAGAGGACGACGAAGAACACCAGCCCGATCAGGTCGCCCGAGCCCCACAGGATCCCGCCGGCGAGGTGCTGGTCCTCGAGCATCGGCGGCAACCACGAGGCCATCGGCCCCTCGCGCAGCGCGAAGTAGTGCGCCTCCCCCAGGATCGTCGTCTGGCCCATGATCGTCACACCGAGGAACGCGTGGAACGGCAGCGTCAGCACGGTGAGCAGCACCCGGAACGGATAGCCGACGCGGCCGGGCAGCGGGTCGATCCCCATCAGCGGCCAGAAGAACAGCGCGCCGACCGTCACGAGGTGGACGTGCATGAGCTCGTGCGCGAGCGGCGAGGCCAGCGTTGCGGCGTACCAACCAGAAAAATAGAGCGCCCACGGCGAGACCACATAGACCATCAGCGTCAATGGTGGGAAGGACAGCACGCGCGCCACCCTCGAGTGGAGTACGGCGAGGAGCCAGCGTCGCGGACCGGGAGGCAGCGTGCGCAGCGCGAGCGTGACAGGCGCGCCGAGGGCCAGCGAGAGCGGCACGACCATGGACAGGATCATGTGCTGCACCATGTGGACGCTGATCAGCGTGGTGTCGTAGCGACCGATCCCGGACGCCGTCGCGAAGAAGAACGAGCCCATGCCCGCGACCACGAACGCGAGGGTGCGGCCGATCGGCCAGGCGTCTCCACGTCGCCGGAGGACGGCCACGCCGACGAGGTAGAGCCCGGCGATCCAGATGGTCAGCACGAAGGGCACCGGGTCGATCCCCCAGTCGGTGAAGACCCGTCCGACGGTGAACCTGGGAAGGTTCAGATCGGTCGTCAACGCTTGTCTCACCACGGTGTGAACAATATGACGTCGAAAGTCAGGGGGTCGGGGTGGCCTCAGGCTCGGCTACCGACATAATGAGGTCCGTGGCGACAGCACAAGCGACGATTCCGGCATCCCGGCTGCACGGGCACCACGACCGACCGAGCATGGTCAGCGTGGGGACGATCATCTGGCTCTCCAGTGAGCTGATGTTCTTTGCAGCCCTGTTTGCGTCCTACTTCACGATCAGGGCGGCCAGCCCCGACCTGTGGGCACAGGAGACGCAGCTGCTCAACGTGCCCTTCTCGACGGCCAACACGATCATCCTGGTGCTGTCGTCGGTGACCTGCCAGCTCGGCGTGTTCGCCGCCGAGCGCGGCCAGGTGGGGCGCAAGGCCTCCGTGTTCAACGTCGGCGGCTGGGGCCTGCGCGAGTGGTTCATCCTCACCTACATCATGGGCGCGATCTTCATCGGCGGCCAGGCTCTCGAGTACGCCGAGCTGATCCACGAGGGCGTGACGATCCCGA
>JBDSPC010000267.1:0-4027 GCA_039914485.1 Nocardioides sp. | reverse complement strand
CGCGGCTTCGGCGCCCGGATGTCCAGCACGATCGCGAGCAGGCGCAGCACGAGGCACACTCCGAAGCCCGCGGACGCGACGAGCGCGAACGGCTGCCCCGTGTGGTTCAGCGCGACGGCGATCGCGGCACCCGCCAGCGCTGGTGTGGCGTAGAGGTTGCCGCTGAACACGTCCGGCGGCCGACCGGCCAGCAGGTCACGGACCATGCCGCCGCCGATGCCGGTGACCATGCCCATCAGGGCGGCCGGCACGGGCCCGAGGCCGTACTCGACGGCCTTCAACGCGCCCGTGACGCAGAAGAGCGACAACCCGAACGCGTCGGAGACGTTGATGACCCGCTCGAGTCGCCCGAGCGTCGGGTGGAAGGCGAACGTCAGCAGCCCGGCACCGAACGGCACGATCAGGTAGCGCCAGTCCGCCAGTGCGGCAGGCGGTGTCGCGTCGATGAGTACGTCGCGGAGGAACCCGCCACCCAGGCCGGTCGTGCCCGCGAGCACGAGCACCCCGAAGACGTCGAAGCCCTTCCGGACCCCCACCAGCGCACCGGAAATGGCGAACACGAAGATGCCGAGGAGGTCCAGCACGACCAGGGCGGCGGCTGAGTCCGGGAGGGCGATCACCGGTGAACGCTATCCGTAGGCACGCCGCTCGGGTAGCCGGGCTCCACGCCTGCGCTGGCGTAGGCTCGCGGGGACCGGACACAGGCGTGTCGACCACCACCGCAGGAGTGCAGCATCCATGGCCCACCTGACGCTCGCGGGACTGAGCGACGACGGGTTGCGCCTGCTGCTGGTGGATGACAACGGAGCCGAGTTCACCCTCGGCATCGACGCCCCGCTCCGAGCCGCCATCCGCGGCGAACACGCCCGCATCGGCCAGTTGGAGATACAGATGGACAGCGCTCTTCGCCCCCGCGACATCCAGACCCGCATCCGCGGCGGCGAGACGGCCGAGTCGGTGGCCCAGGCCGCCCAGACCTCCGTCGAGAAGGTCATGGTCTATGCCGCGCCCGTGCTCGCCGAGCGAGCACACATCGCCGAGCGGGCCCAGGCCTCGTCGCTGCGCCGCAAGGCCGGCGACACCGGCGCCCGGACGCTGGGTGAGGCCGTCAGCGCCCATCTGCACGGCCTCAACGTCGACCCGGCCACCGTCCAGTGGGACGCCTGGCGCCGCGAGGACGGCCGCTGGACCCTGACCGGCTCGTTCCGGACGACGCAGCGCAAGGGCAAGGCGACGTTCGCCTTCGACGTGCGTGGCAACTTCGTCACCTCCGAGGACGAGGACGCGCGCTGGCTGGTCGGCGAGGCCGTCCGCCCCGCTGCCGCGGCGTCGAAGCAGTCAGCCCCCGATGATCTCCAGCAGGCCCGCGTGCGCCGGCTCAACGCCGTACCCGCCGACGAGCTGCCGTTGGGCGAGGACGCCATCGAGCTCGTCACCGACGAGGCGGAGGAAGTCAGCCCGGCCGAGACCACGATGGAGATCAGTCCGACTGAGGTCGAGGAGGTCGCGTCCTCGGCGGTCGAGGAGGTCGGGCAGCGACCGTCACGAGACCCCGAGGACTCGGAGGACTCCGAGGACCAGCCCCACGACCCCGCGGCCGACGAGCCGCCCTCGCGCCGCCCCGCCCGCAAGGCCCGCGGCCGCGCGTCGGTGCCCAGCTGGGACGAGATCATGTTCGGCGGGCCCGGCGACAAGTAGTGGTCTTCGTCCTCGTCAGCACCGGGCGCGGACACTAGTCTCCGGGCATGTCCTACTTCGTCACCGGCGCCACGGGGTTCATCGGCCGTCACCTTGTCGAGGAGCTCCTCGACCACCGTGAGGGTGACATCTTCGTCCTGGTCCGACCGGGCTCGCGCGGTCGCATCGACTCGCTGATCCGGCGATGGGACACCGACCGGGTGATCCCGGTGGAGGGCGACCTCGGCACGCCCGGCCTCGGCGTCGCCGCCACGTGGATCAAGGCCAACGCCGGCCAGATCGACCACTTCTTCCACCTCGCGGCGATCTACGACCTGACCGCCGACGATGCCACCAACGACGCGATGAACGTCGACGGCACGCGCCACGCGCTCGCGCTGGCCGGCCGGGTCGACGCCGGCTGCTTCCACCAGGTGTCGAGCGTGGCCGCGGCCGGTGACTACCGCGGCACCTTCGACGAGACGATGTTCGCCGAGGGCCAGCACCTTTCGTCGCCGTACCACCGCACGAAGTACGAGTCCGAGGCGATCGTCCGCGACGAGGCGACCGTGCCGTGGCGGGTCTACCGCCCGGCGATCGTGGTCGGACACTCCGAGACCGGCGCGATGGACAAGGTCGACGGCCCCTACTACTTCTTCCCCGCCCTCAAGCTGCTGCGCGACAACCTGCCGGCCTGGCTGCCGCTGGTCGGGGTCGACCTCGGCGACACCAACGTCGTGCCCGTCGACTACGTCGCCAAGGCGATGGACCACCTCGCGCACCTGCCGGGCCGCGACGGTGAGGCGTTCCACCTCGTCAACCCCGAGCCGCAGTCGGTGGTCGAGACCATCGGCCTGTTCTGCGCCGCGGCTGGCGCCCCGCGCTTCGCCACCCCGATAGATCGTCGGGTCACGGCCTCCAAGTTGCTGCCGCGGCCGCTGCGCCCCTCGACGATGGTGGGTGCGTTCGTCCGTTCGGGCCCGATCCAGCTCCTGCTCGACCAGACCATCGGTCGAGCCGGCATCCCGGCCGAGGTGGTCGCGCACACCAGCTTCACGACGGTCTTCGAATCGCGCCGTACCGAGGAAGCGCTCGCGGGCTCGGGCATCGCGGTGCCCGACCTGGAGTCCTACGCCCGCACGCTGTGGGGCTACTGGGAGGACAACCTCGACGAGACCACGGGCCGCAGCTCCACCAACCGTGCGGCCCTCGAGGGCAAGCACGTCGTCATCACCGGCGCCTCGTCCGGCATCGGCCTGGTGACGGCGCTGAAGGTGGCGCAGTGCGGCGGCATCCCGGTGCTGGTGGCGCGCGGCAAGGAGAAGCTCGAGGAGACCAAGGCGTTGATCGAGCAGCGCGGCGGCCAGGCGCACGTCTTCCCGTGCGACCTGTCCGACCTCGAGGCGATCGACGCCCTGTGCGCGCAGATGGCCGCCGAGCTGCCGTCGATCGACTTCGTCATCAACAACGCCGGTCGCTCGATCCGCCGGTCGCTGCGGCTCTCCTACGACCGCTTCCACGACTTCGAGCGCACCATGCAGCTCAACTACTTCGGCGCGATCCGGCTCGTGATGGGCCTGATGCCCGCGATGCAGAAGCAGAAGTCCGGCCACATCGTCAACGTCAGCTCCATCGGCGTGCAGACCAATCCCCCGCGTTTCTCTGCGTACGTCGCCTCGAAGGCCGCCCTCGACTCGTGGTCCAACGTCGTGGCCAGCGAGGTCGTCGGCAACGGCATCACCTTCACCAACATCCACATGCCGCTCGTGCGGACGCCGATGATCGCCCCGACCAAGCTCTACGACAAGTTCCCCACGATCTCGCCGGCCCAGGCCGCCGACATCCTGATCCGCGCCATGGTGGACCGGCCGCACGAGATCAACACCGCACTCGGCAACGTCGGTGCGATCGCGCACACGGTCGCGCCGAAGGCGGCGTTCCGGGTGCTCAACATGGCCTACCACGTGTTCCCCGACTCGGCGGCGGCCAAGGGCCAGACGGCCGACGGCGGCACCCGCGAATCCGAGCAGATCATGCTGGCGAAGGTGTTCAAGGGCATCCACTGGTGACCACCTAGGGTGGTCGCATGTTGCTGACTCGGCTGAACATCCACCCCGTCAAGAGCATGACGATCCGCCCGGTGCCCGCTGCCGACGTCCTGTTCGGCGGCCTCGCGACCGACCGATCGTGGGGCGTCGTCGACGCCGACGGCGTCGTGCTGACCGCTCGGGACGAGCACGCGCTGTTCGCGGTCACGGCCGACACCCCGGCGACCGACTCGTCGGTGAGCGCCGCCCTGCGACTGCGGACGGCCGACCTCCCCGACCTGTTCCTCGACGAGCCGACCGGC
>JBDSPC010000252.1:0-7541 GCA_039914485.1 Nocardioides sp. | reverse complement strand
AACCACACCGTTTCCGTGGTCCCGGGCGCTGCGGGGTGCACGATCCGGGGGCCGACCACGCCGCAGTCGGGCACCTCGGCCAACAGGTCGAGGAGTCGCGGCAGGGTCTCCGGCTCGATCCGGGTGTCGGGGTTGAGTAGCCAGACGAACTCGTTGCCGCGCTCCATGCAGTGCCGGATGCCGACGTTGGAACCGCCGGCGTAGCCGAGGTTGCCCCCGCTGGACAGCACGACCGCGCGGTCACCGACCAGCGCACGCAGGGTCGCGAGCGACTGCGCGGAGTCCGAGTTGTCCACCACGACGACGTCCATGTCGAGGTCGTGGGAGGCCTCGAGGGACGCGATGCAGCCGACGGTGTCCTCGGCGCTGTCGTGATTGACGAGTACGACGCCGGTGCGCGCCGTGCGATCGGCGCTGCTTCCGGTCATATGAGGAGTGTATCGAGACGGCTGCGGCGTACGCCCCTCGCCAATCGTTTACACGGTCGTAACACCCGGGCGAGATCTGTTGCGGGCGCGCAACACGAAGGGGTGGGCGGTGAAACTTCACGCCCGCAGTGTTCTGCCATCAGGGTGAGCCGCCGCTTGACACCGCCGTCATGTCCACGCGGACCATCCCCCCAACGTTCCCTGGAGGTCCTGTGGACGGCTACTACGCGTTCATGCTGATCGCGACTGCTTTCGTGCTGATGATGACGGTGCCAGCCCTGGCCCTGTTCTACGGCGGCATGTCGCGATCCAAGTCCGTGCTCAACATGATGATGATGTCGTTCATCGCCGCTGCCATCGTCGGCATCCTGTATGTCGCGGTCGGCTGGTCGATGGGCTTCGGCGGCGAGGGCACGCTCTTCGCCAACCCGTTCGAGCTGCTCTGGCTCGACGGCGTCACCACCGACAACTACATCTACGTGATGTTCCAGATGACCTTCGCGATCATCACCGCAGCGCTGATCAGCGGGGCGGTCGCCGATCGCCTGAAGTTCTCGGCGTGGGTCGTGTTCCTGCCCCTGTGGGCCCTGATCGTCTACTTCCCGCTGGCGCACATGGTGTTCAGCTGCACCGAGAAGTCGCTCATCTGCGGCCGCATCGGCGCGCAGGACTACGCGGGCGGCACGGCCGTCCACATCAACGCCGGTGTCGCGGCCCTCGTGCTCGTGCTCCTGCTCGGCAAGCGCATCGGCTGGCCCAAGGAGCAGATGCGTCCGCACAACCTGACGCTGACCATGCTCGGCGCGGGCATGCTGTGGCTCGGCTGGTACGGCTTCAACGTCGGCTCCATCGTCTTCGCCGACGCGACCTACTCCGACGCGCAGTTCTTCAGCGAGACCGGTCGCACCTTCGCCAACACCACGCTGGCCACCTTCGGCGCCATCCTCGGCTGGCTGCTGATCGAGCGTCTGCTGCACGGCAAGGCCACCTCGCTCGGAGCCGCGTCCGGCATCGTGGCGGGCCTCGTTGCCATCACCCCCGCTGCCGGTGCGGTCAACATCTCGGGTGCCGTGGCCATCGGACTCATCGCCGGTGCGGTCTGCGCCTGGGCCGTCAGCCTCAAGTACAAGCTCGGCTACGACGACTCGCTCGACGTCGTCGGCGTGCACCTCGTCGGCGGCATCATCGGCACCGTCCTGATCGGCGTCTTCTCCACGTCCGCCGGTGCCGGCGGCATCGACGGGCTCCTGTACGGCGGCGGGTTCGGCTCGCTCGGCGACCAGACCCTCGGCGTCCTGGTGGCCGTCGCCTACTCCGGCGTCCTGACCGCGATCATCGGCCTGGGCATCAAGTACACGATCGGCCTGCGCCTCGACGAGGAGGACGAGGTCAACGGCATCGACCTCGCCGAGCACGGCGAGTCGGCGTACGACCTGCACAGCGGCAGCAGCGGTGGCGGCAAGAGCGTCCTGGCCGCCAGCACCGTCAGCACCATGAGCACCAGCGAAGGAGCCAACGCATGAAGCTCGTCACCGCAGTCATCAAGCCCCACAAGTGGGAGGACGTCCGCGAGGCGCTGGAGACCTTCGGTGTCACCGGGATGACCGTCTCCGAGGTCAGCGGCTACGGCCGGCAGAAGGGCCACACCGAGGTCTACCGCGGGGCGGAGTACGACATCGCCCTGGTGCCCAAGATCCGCATCGAGATCGTCGTGGACGACGCGGACGCCGAGGACGTCGTCGGCATCGTCGTCAAGACCGCCCAGACGGGTCGGATCGGCGACGGCAAGGTCTGGGTCAGCCCGGTCGACACCGTGGTCCGGGTCCGCACGGGAGACAAGGACGAAGCGGCCATCTGATCAACACAGTGACCTCTGCCCCGCCGAGAAGAGCTCGGCGGGGCAGAGGGCTGTGTTCGTTTACATTCCCGAAACACAGACTGTCCGTGCGTGAAACGAGTGGACCGGAGGGTGTCTGCCCATGACTCCCCTCGACTCCGGCGACACCGCCTGGCTCCTGGTCGCCTCCGCCCTCGTGCTGCTCATGGCCCCCGGCCTCGCCCTGTTCTACGGCGGCATGGTCCGCTCCAAGGGCGTGCTGAACATGATGATGATGACGTTCGGCTCGCTGGCCGTCATCACGATCGTGTGGGTCCTCGTGGGCTATTCGCTCGCGTTCGGTGACGACCTCGGTGGCGGCCTGATCGGCGATCCGCGCCAGTACTTCGGCCTGACCGAGCTGATGTCCGAGGACAGCAACACCGGCACCGTCCCGCACATCCTCTTCGCCGTCTTCCAGGGCCTCTTCTGCGTCATCACCGGCGCCCTGGTCTCGGGCGCGATCGCCGACCGGGCCCGCTTCGGCGCCTGGATGGTCTTCGTGACGATCTGGACGCTCCTCGTCTACGCCCCGGTCGCGCACTGGGTCTTCGACTTCTCCGCCGGCGACCACACCGGCGGCTGGATCGCCAACCGCCTCGGTGCCATCGACTTCGCCGGCGGCATGGCCGTCGAGATCTGCTCGGGCGCCTCCGCCCTCGCGCTGGCGCTGGTGCTCGGCCCGCGTCTCGGTTTCGGCAAGGACCCGATGCGCCCCCACAACCTGACCCTGGTCATGCTCGGTGCGGGCCTCCTGTGGTTCGGCTGGTTCGGCTTCAACGCCGGCTCCGCGCTCGCCGCCAACCAGTCCGCCGCGATCGTCTTCACCACCACCCTGGTCGCGGGTGCCGCCGGCTCGCTCGGCTGGCTCGCCCTCGAGCGGGTCCGCGACGGCCACGCCACATCGCTGGGTGCCGCCTCCGGCCTGGTCGCCGGCCTGGTCGCGATCACGCCGTCGTGCGGCTCGCTCACCCCGATCGGCGCGATCGTGATGGGCCTCGTCGCCGGCGTCGTGTGCGCCCTCGCGGTCGGCCTCAAGTACAAGTGGCGCTACGACGACTCGCTCGACGTCGTCGGCGTGCACCTGGTCGGCGGCCTGATCGGCACCTTCGGCATCGGCCTGCTCGCGTCGGCGGCCGCTCCCACCGGCGTGGACGGCCTGTTGTACGGCGGTGGCGTCGACCAGCTCGGCAAGCAGCTGGTCGGAGGCGGGGCCGTGCTGGTCTACGCGTTCGTCGTGTCCGGCATCATCGGTCTCGTGGTCGACAAGGTGATGGGCTTCCGCATCCACGAGGACCACGAGATCAGCGGCATCGATCTCGTGATCCACGCCGAGACCGCCTACGACCTGCACGCCAGCTCCGGCGGCCGCTCCACCACCTCCTTCCTCGACACCCTGACCCGTCGCGACGACAACGAATGAAGGTCCAGCCATGAAGCTCGTCACCGCAGTCATCAAGCCGCACAAGTGGGAGGACGTCCGGGCCGCCCTGGAGACCGTCGGCGTCACCGGCATGACTGTCTCCGAGGTCAGCGGCTACGGCCGCCAGAAGGGCCACACCGAGGTCTACCGCGGTGCGGAGTACGACATCGCGCTCGTGCCGAAGATCCGGGTCGAGATCGTCGTCGACGACGCCGAGGCCGAGGACGTGGTCTCGACGATCGTGTCGGCCGCCCAGACGGGTCGCATCGGCGACGGCAAGGTCTGGGTCGTCCCGGTCGAGTCGGTCGTGCGGGTCCGCACGGGCGAGCGCGACGAGGGCGCGATCTGAGCTGATGACGGCCTCCGAGCGCACCATCCGAACGGCTGCTGCCGACGAGCTGTGCCGGGCGGCGTACGACAAGGCGGGCGGGCCCGAGACGGGCGTGGCGCTGGTCGCGGCTGGAGGCTACGGGCGAGGCGAGCTGGCGCCCCAGTCCGACCTCGACGTCGTGCTGGTGCACGACGACGACGTCGACCCGGGGACGGTGGCCGAGCAGATCTGGTATCCGCTCTGGGACTCCGGGTCGCGGCTCGACCACTCGGTGCGCTCGATGTCGGAGATGACGACCGCCGCACAGGAGGACCTCAAGGTCGCGCTGGGCCTCCTCGACATCCGGCACCTCGCCGGCGATCCGAACCTCACGCTGCGGCTTCGCAGCACGATGCTCGCGGCCTGGCGCCGCCAGGCTCGCGCGCGCCTGCCGGCCCTGCGCGACCTGGTCGCCAAGCGGCACGACGTGATCGGTGAGCTCGCGCACGTCTCCGTGCCCGACATCAAGGAGGCCGAGGGCGGACTCCGCGACGCGACCGTGCTCAAGGCGCTCGAGGCCACGTGGCTGGTCGACGCCAGCAGTCCCGAGCTGGAGGCGTCGCGGCAGGCGCTGCTCGACTTCCGCGACCTCTTGCACGACGAGACAGGGCGCCCGAGCGACCGGGTGGCCCCGGAGCTCTGGGCGCCGCTCGCCATCGGACTCGGGCTCGAGGACGCCGAGGCCGCCCAACGGCACGTACGCGAGATCGGCCGCCGGCTCAGCCACCTGTCGCGGCTCACCTGGCGTCGTGTCGAGGACGTGCTCGCCCGCCCGGTGTCGGTGAAGGGGGCCCGGCGGCCCTCGCTCGAGCCGATCGCACCGGGCATCGCGCTCGCCCGCGGCGAGGTGGTGCTGGCCGCCAAGGCCCGTCCCGACCTGGACCCGGTGATGCTGCTGCGCGCAGCCGCCGAGGCGGCCGAGCGCGACGTCGTCCTGGCTCCCGCCACCGCCGCCCGCCTGGTCCGCGAGTGTTCGCCGCTGCCCGATCCGTGGCCGGAGGAGGCGCGCGACGCGCTCGTGAGCCTGCTCGCCTCCGGGCCCGGCCTGCTGCCGGTGTGGGAGACGCTGGAGGAGACGGGCGCCCTGAGCGGCTTCCTGCCCGAGTGGGACCGGATCCGCACGCTGCCGCACGCGTCGCCGATTCACCGCTTTACCGTCGACCGGCACGTCATCGAGACCTGCATCGAGGCGTCCGCGCTGATCCGCCACGTCGGGCGTCCCGACGTCCTGCTGGTCGCCGCGCTCCTGCACGACATCGGCAAGGGCGGGCTCACCGAGCACTCGGTGGCCGGCGAGCCCATCGCGCGCGGCATCGCGACGCGGATGGGGTTCGACGATGCGGCGGTGTCGCTCATCGCCCTGCTGGTGCGACACCACCTGCTGCTCTCGGAGATGGCCACGTCCCGCGACCCGGACGACCCCGCCACCGTCGAGGCGCTGCTCGCCAAGGTGTCCGGTGCCGAGGCCCTCGCGCTGCTGCGGGCGCTGACCGAGGCGGACTCGCGGGCCGCGTCCCCGAAGGCGTGGTCGACCTGGCGCGCCGGCCTGATCGACCGCCTCTCCCGGCACGCCCGGTCGTCGGTGGTCGGCGAGGCCCCACCCCCTGCCGCGGCCGACGGCGATGTCGCGGTTCCTGACGCCGTACGCCGCGGGGGAGTGTCCGTCCTGGTCGAGTCCGACCAGGGGGGAGCGCGCGTGACGGTGCTCGCTCCCGACCGGGTCGGGCTGCTCGCCGATGCCGCGGCCGTGCTCGCGCTGCAACGCGTCACCGTGCGCTCCGCGCGTGCCTGGGCGCAGGAATCGGGCGACGTCTCGGTGGGAGTCTCGGTGTGGGAGGTCGGCGAGCCCGACCTCGACGCCGCGGTGCTGCGCGAACGCCTGGTCGCGATCAGCGAGGGGCGCGTGGATGCTGTCTCTCGTCTGAGTCGCCCGGTGGCCGCCAGGCTCGAACCGGTCGTGGTCGTGCGGGCCGACGCGTCGCGGCGCGCCACCGTGCTCGAGGTGCGGATGGACGACCGGCCCGGCGTGGTGTGGCTCGTGTGCCACGCGCTGGCCGGGCTGGATCTCTCCGTCCGCTCGGCCCACGTCTCGACGCTGGGACCCCAGGCGGTCGACGTGTTCTACGTCCAGGAGCGCGACGCGGGCGCGCTGTCCGAGCACCGCGCGGCCGAGGCGGCGCACGCCGTCCGCGCCGCCCTGCTCGGCACGGTGGCCTGATCGCTCAGGCTGGCGGCCACGTGGCCCAGTTGGCAGGGAGGGTCTCTCCAGTGGCCACCCCATCGGGGACCAGTCGGCGCTGCCAGGTCGCTCCGTAGTCCGTGCTGACAAGCACCAGCGGGGGCCCCTCGGGGTCGGCGACCGCGACGGTGCCCATGACCCCGGATCTCAGCATCACGGGGGGGAACACGATGGGCATCTCCGCGACCTCGTAGGTGCCGTCCTGGTTGCGCCAGACGATTCCCTGGCTCGTCGGTCGACCGTCGTCGGTCAAGGAGACGATCCCCCAGTACCAGCTGTTTCCGGAGCCGTACCAGTCCCAGATCGAGCCGTTGGCCGCCTCGACATGGTGGAGTTCCCGGCCCTTCACGTCGACGTAGACCAGGCCACCTGCGTAGGCGAGAGGACCCGCGATCTCGGTCATGGTCACAGGGCTGCCGGTGGTCAGGACGCGTGTCTGCTTCCGCGAATTGACCATGACGGCGTCACCCAGGGAGCTGAGGAGGTACCAGTCGTTCTCGACGTGGCTCACCTGCGTGAAGGTTTCGAGCGGGTACAGGGATCCGGTGCGGAAGTCGTCGCGGGTCACCTCGAGCGCGCTCTGGATCTCGTCGCTGCGGTTCGGGGTCTCGGGGGTGCAGGCGACCCGGCACGCCGTCCACCGACGCGCGCCGACCCCGGGCGCAGCCTGCGGCGGGCCACCGGCGGGCTCGAAGACCGCTCCTGGGTGCCCATGGATCTGCTCGGGGGTCAACGGCGGGAAGCGCGCGGGGTCGACCATGCCCGGGGCCAGGGTCGGTGCCGTGCGCGAGTTCGGGGTGGGGTTCGGGGCGACCGGAGCCGGGGCTGCGTCCCGAGTGCTCAACGGGTCGATGGCCAGGACGATCGCCAGCCCGGTGGCTACCACCGCCGACGTCACGGCAGCCGCCCGCCGTCGCCGTCTGACCGAGACGCGGTGCAGTTCTTCGAGCGAGGGCGGTCTCACCTGCGCGGTGTACGCCAGGAGATCGACGATCTCAGGCATGGGGCTCGGCCTCCTTGTCGTCGAGCTTGTCGTCCAGCAGGCCCGCCAGACGAGCTCGACTCCGCGCGAGTCGCGACTTCACCGTGCCCACGGGCATGCCCAGCTGGCCAGCGATCTCCTCTACCCGGAGGTCTGCGAGATGGTGCAGCACGACGACCTCCCGGCTGAGTGCGTCGAGGTGCTGGAGGGCCGCAACGAGTGC
>JBDSPC010000249.1:0-4561 GCA_039914485.1 Nocardioides sp. | reverse complement strand
AGGACGCGCCGCACGGTCGCCGTCGCATCACCCGGGTGCGCACGTCGGGCGGAGACATCGAGGCCGGCACCGTCGTCATCGCGGCCGGGGTCTGGAGCCCGAAGCTCGGCGACATGGCCGGCATCAGCATCCCGCTGACGCCCGCCGTGCACCAGATGATCAGCGTCGGCCCGTGCCCGCAGCTGGTCGACACGGAGGGCGAGATCAGCTTCCCGATCGTCCGGGACATGGACACCTTCTGCTACGAGCGCCAGCACGGCGCCGACATGGAGGTCGGCTCCTACGCCCACCGCGCGATCCTGCACGAGCCCGAGGACATCCCCTCGATCGAGCAGGCCAAGCTGTCGCCGACCGAGATGCCCTTCACCTCCGACGACTTCGACCCGCAGCTCGAGCAGGCCTACGAGCTGATGCCCGAGCTGCTCGGCGCCGAGGGTGCGGAGATGCGCTACGCCATCAACGGCCTGCTCTCACTGACCTGCGACGGCAACCCGATCCTCGGCGAGAGCGAGGTCACCGGCCTCTGGACGGCCTCCGCGGTGTGGATCAAGGAAGGCCCGGGCGTCGGTCGCGCGGTCGCCGAGTGGATGACCCACGGCCACTCCGAGATCGACATCCACCACAGCGACATCGCGCGCTTCCACGACCACCAGAAGCGCCGCGAGCACACCCGCCTGCGCACCACCGAGTCGTTCATCAAGACCTACGGCATCATCCACCCGGCCGAGCAGTACGCCTCCGATCGCGACCAGCGTCTCTCGCCGATGCACGAGTCGCAGCAGAAGCTGGGTGCGGTCTTCTTCGAGACCGCGGGCTGGGAGCGACCGTTCTGGTACGAGTCCAACGCCGGTCTCCTCGAGGTGTACGGCGACGCGGTGATGCCGCGCGAGCACGAGTGGGACTCACGCTGGTGGAGTCCGATCATCAACGCCGAGCACCTGCGCATGCGCGAGGCCGCGGCCGTGATCGACCTGAGCGCCTTCCAGATCCTCGACATCACCGGACCGGGCGCGCTCGAGACCGTGCAGCGCACCTGCGTGGCCCAGTGCGACGTCGCGGTCGGCAAGGTGATCTACACGCCGGTCCTCGACGCCAAGGGCGGGTTCCTGTCCGACCTCACGGTGATGCGGCTCGGCGACGACCACTTCCGCGTCGTCACCGGCGGCGCGCACGGGATGGCCGATCGCAAGACCTTCACCGACCAGCTGCCCGACGACGAGGTCGGGGCGACAGTTTTGACCGACGTCACCAACGACGTCTCCACCATCGGCATCTGGGGTCCGAAGGCGCGCGACATCCTCGCGTCGCTGACCTCCGACGACGTGTCCGACGCCGGCTTCGGCTTCCTGTCGTGCCGCGAGATCACTGTGTCCACCGGTTCTGGCAAGGGCACGACCGTCCTCGCCTCCCGGATCTCCTACGTCGGCGAGCTGGGCTGGGAGCTCTACGTCCCGATGGAGTCGGCCGCCGACGTCTGGGAAGTCCTGCTCGACGCCGGTGCGCCGTACGGCGCAGTGCCGGCCGGCATCGGCGTCTACGGCACGACCGGGCGGATCGAGAAGGGCTACCGCGCCTACGGGTTCGAGCTCGACAGCGAGCGCTCGATCATCGAGGCGGGCATGCAGCGGCCCAAGGTCAAGCAGGCCGACTTCATCGGCAAGGAGGCCTACCTCGCCCAGCGTGAGCAGGCTCCCGCCGCCGTGCTGTGCACGCTGACCGTCGACGACCACACGTCAGCCAGCGGCACCAAGCGCTACATGCTCGGCGGCGAGCCGATCCTCACCCCCGAGGGCGCGCTGCTGACCGACGGCCACGGCCACCACCCCTACGTCACCTCGGCCGGTTCGGCACCGTCGCTGGGCAAGCACGTCCTGCTCGCCTATCTCCCGACGGACCAGGCCGTCATCGGCAACCAGCTCGCCGTGTCCTACATGGAGGAGCTCTATCCCGTCACGGTCGGCTCGATCGACGCGACACCCCTTCTCGACCCCGCCAACGAGCGGATCCGATGAGCGTCCTCGTCTGCGTCAAGCGGGTGCCCGACGCGACCAGCGAGATCGTCCTGACCGAGGACGGCCAGTCCGTCGACGGTCGCTTCGCCGGGTTCACGATGAGCGCGCACGAAGAGTGCGCCGTCGAGCTGGCCGTCCAAGCGGCGTCAGCGACCGGCGGCGAGGCCACCGTTCTGACCCTCGGTGACGCCGACGCCGTCGAGCAGCTCCGCGCGGCGCTGGCGGTCGGCTGCACGGCGGCGACCCACGTCGTGGCCGACGCCCAGCAGTTCGGCCCGGCCGACGTCGCCCGCGAGATTGCCGCCGTGGTGCGTGACCACGAGGCAGCAGGCCGCTCCCACGACCTGGTGCTGCTCGGCAACGACGCGGCCGACACCGGTGACTTCCAGGTCGGCATCCGGCTCGCCCACGAGCTGGGCCGACCGGTCGTCACGGGCGTGAGCAAGGTGACCGTCGCCGAGGTCGACGGCCGGCTGGTCGTGACCGCCAGCGGCGACGGTCCGGACGGCTACGAGACCTACCGCGTGCCGCTGCCCGCCGTCGTGTCCGTGCTCGAGGGCGGCGTCGAGCCGCGCTACCCGACGGTCCCCGGCCGGATGAAGGCCAAGAAGGTGTCGATCGAGGAGCGCGAACCGGGGGCCGCTCCGACCGGGCAGGCCCGGGTGCGTTGGTCGTTGCCGCCCGCGGCGCCGAGCGACGTCCAGATCCTCGGCAAGGGGCCGGACGCAGCGCCCGCCGTGGTCGACCTCTTCGAGAAGCTGGGAGTGCTGGCCCGATGATCCTGGTGCTGGTCGAGAAGACTCTGGACGGCGCCGCCGTCGAGGTCTCCCTGGAGACGCTCACGTTCGCGCGGTCCCTGTCCGAGGCCGGCGGCGGCGTGCCCGTCGACGCGGTCGTCGTGGGCGACGTCTCCGACTCCCTGCGGGCCCAGCTTGCGGCGTACGGCGTGCGCGAGCTCCACCACCTGACCGGGGCGGGCTTCGAGGCGTTCGCGGGTGCCGCGTGGGCCTCGGGGATCGAGACCGTGCTCGCCACGACCCGCTCGGTCGTGGTGACGGCCGCCGGCACGCCGCGCGGGGGGGAGGTGCTCGCGCACCTGGCTGCCCGCTCCGGTGCGGAGATGGCGGCCAACGTGATCTCGTTCGACGGGCTGTCCCCGTTCGTCGTGCGCCGGCAGGTGGTCGGTGGCCAGGCGGTGGAGGAGATGCGGCTCGCGACCCGCCCCACGATCTTCACCGTCGCCGGGCACGCCGTCGAGGCGAGCCCGGCCGCGACGCCGGGCGCGGCCGCCGTCGTGGAGCACGCCCCCGACGTGGCCGAGGCAGACCTGGTGGCCCGCGTGGTGTCCACCGAGGAGCCCGAGCCCGACCTGTCCGGCAGCCTCAAGTCCGCGCGCGTCGTGGTCGGGGCCGGCCGGGGGGCCGGCGGCGCCGAAGGCTTCGATGACCTGCTCGAGCTGGCCGACCTGCTGGGCGCCCCGCTGGGCGTCTCCCGGGTCGTCACGTCCCTCGGCTGGCGCCCGCACCACGAACAGGTCGGCCAGACCGGGAGCCGGATCTCGCCCGACCTCTACATCCCGTGCGGCATCAGCGGAGCCATCCAGCACTGGGCGGGCTGCAGCGCGGCCAAGGCGATCCTGGCGATCAACACCGATCCCGACGCGCCGATGGTCACCAAGGCGACCCACGCGGTGATCGGTGACCTGCACGAGGTCGTACCGGCCATCAACGCCGAGATCCGGCGTCGCCGCGCCGGCTGAGTGCTGCGCGGCCGCCACCGAGGCACTTGACACCTCCGGCGTCTTTGTCTGCCCCCTTGTCGGGTCGCCCGATCCTGACCGCCGGGTCAACTCCCTCGGTGCGACACGTGGTTACCAGAGACGTGGCGCCCATTCGCGCGTAACCTCACCGCGACAGCGGCGTTGGTACCGAGGAGTAACGCCGGCAGGGATCCATGGTTGCGCCGAGGGAGTCGCAACGGATCCGTCAGTCAGCGAAACGCGGACAGTACAAGGGAGATATTCGGCATGGGCGTTGAGATCAAGGTCGACGGCCTCACCAAGTCGTTCGGCAAACAGCTGATCTGGCGTGACGTGACGCTGAGCATCCCCGCCGGTCAGGTGTCCGTCATGCTCGGCCCCTCGGGCACCGGCAAGTCGGTCTTCCTCAAGACCCTGATCGGCCTGGTCAAGCCCGACGAGGGCTCGATCCTGATCGAGGGCACCGACATCGCAAGCTGCTCGGAGCGCGACCTCTACGAGATCCGCAAGCTCTTCGGCGTGCTGTTCCAGGACGGCGCGATGTTCGGCTCGATGAACCTCTACGACAACGTCGCCTTCCCACTGCGCGAGCACACCAAGAAGTCCGAGTCCGAGATCCGCACCATCGTGATGGAGAAGATGGACCTGGTCGGTCTCATCGGTGCCGAGGACAAGCTGCCCGGCGAGATCTCCGGCGGCATGCGCAAGCGCGCCGGCCTGGCCCGCGCGCTGGTGCTCGACCCCGAGATCCTCCTGATCGACGAGCCCGACTCGGGCCTCGACCCGGTGC